>CAUJFK010000116.1 GCA_963169175.1 Acidobacteriota bacterium
GACTGCCGATCTATGGGCAAGCCTGCCTAAGACCATCAGCCGGCTTTCGGCCGATACGACGGTCCGGCTGCTTGAACATGCGGGCCGAATTTTAGATCACGGTGCGAGTGTGACCCTGCACTTCATCTCGTCGGGAAGTGAGGTCCTGCGGCTGGCCCCTGAGGTTTTTGACGAATGGTTCAATGTTCTGACACGGATCGCCGGGCAGGGAAATGCCGTCCTGATCGCCTTTATCCGTTCGACTCCGAAATTCTTTGTTCAGATCGCCGGAAGTGCCGAAGCGGCCGACGAAACAGAGAAGCGATTGATCAAACGCGTCCTAGAACTAACGGCCGAGATCGCGGAGCGCGATGCCGAAAGTGCGCTGGCAGCCTTTCGTTCAAGCGCGGCAGCACTAAAGAAGGTTTCGCTCGAACAATTCGAGGAATGGATAGAGACCGGGCTGCGCGAAAAGTACGGCGATTCGGCCAAGGCGCGCCGAAGCTACTTTGCCCTTGAAACTCGTGAATCCAACGCCTTTCTCCGGGAGACTTACGGCGGCCTGCCGATGGACAATATTCAGGGTGTGCTGCGCATATATGTCGAAGGGCTGACCGGAAAGGAGATAGAGATCGCACCGCTTTCGGCGATGCCGCAGGAATCACGGATCGGCGATGGGCGGACAATTTATCTTCCATCGTCCGTGACCGACTTTGACGACGAGGAAATGAACTTTCGGCTCTATAAAGTGCTTACGGCACACGGGGCCGGCCAGATCGAGTTTGGAACGTTCGTAAAAGATACAAAAGAGCTGCAGGCCGCGTACGCAGAATTGCGCGAGCTATACGAATCGACTGCCGACCAGCGCGATGCGTTTTCGCTTGCGGGGTATATTGAGGATGTCCAGAAGGGCGAGTGTGCGGTGCCAAACGCTGAGATGGCCCCGGAGGCGAGCGCCAAGCTGGCAAAGGGATCTGGCTATCATGCCATCCTTCGCCTGTTTCCCGAACCTCGCCTTGCGAAAAAGATATTCGGAACGATGGAGAACGCCCGCATCGACCGCTGCCTCCGCGATCGATATCGCGGATTGAGAAAAGATCTCGACCTAATGAAAGAGGTTCTGAGAAAAACGCGGCCGTATATTTTTGATGTGCCGGCCCATCAGGTTCCGTTCGAGCTGCTGTTTCAGATAACTCTATGCGGCGGTGCGACTGATGATGCAAAACAGTTCTATGGGCAGGTCGTCTCCGAGATCGAATCGGTGATCGAGAACTATATGCTTCCGCAACCGAGAGACGCGGAGACCGAGAGGGTCAGAACCAGGAGCGGTAGCGATTGGGTTTCTCGCGATCATAACGAACGGGTCACAAGTTCTCCGCTTCTCGGCCTTGAGGATCTTCCCACGGTCGCCGATTCACTCATGGCGACGAGCCGCGTTTATGATCTGTTCCAGAACATCACGCCGGACCAATCCGCCGAGGCCGACCAGGATACCGAGGATGATAACGAGTACGATTTTCAGGACAAGACGGCAAGCGAGCCCGTAACTGACGATACGGCGCAGGCAGAAACGCAGCCAAAAAAGACGCAGGACATAAAAGATCTATTCAATGCCTGGAACAGCCTTGACGAAGAGGGCGAGCCGGACGACCTCAGCGGCAGCGAGGCGTGGTCGCATAACGAAATGCCGGAGCAACCGCTTGAGGCTGGCGATGAAGCGTTTTCTTATGACGAATGGGACCGCGAATTGAACGATTACCGCGTTGGCTGGAGCCGCGTCATCGAAAAGAGCGTAAAGAAAGGCGACCGGACGTTCGTCGAGTTGACCCGCTCACGCTATCGCGGCGTGATATCTTCCATCCGACATCAGTTTCAACTAATGAAGCCCGAAAATCTGACCCGTATAAATCGCGAGATCGACGGTGAGGATTACGACCTGAATGCGGTGATCGACTACGTGATAGATAAAAAGGCGGACGGACGCCAATCAGATCGACTTTACACCAAACGATTGCGGCGGCAACGCGATGTAGCCGTTTCGATCCTTCTGGATCAATCGTCATCGACGGCGCGCACGATCACGCGGAATCCGCTGCAGCCATACACCTATCCGGGCCGCCGCATCATCGAGATCGAAAAGGAAGGCCTCGTCCTGATGACTGAAGCGCTGGAGGCGGTAGGTGATGTCTATTCGATCAGCGGTTTTACCTCCGAGGGGCGGAGGAACGTAAAATTTTATGTTGTAAAGGATTTCAACGAAAAATATTCAGAAGAGACCGAAAAACGCATCGGCGGGATCACTTTTCAAAACAACACCCGCCTCGGCGCCGCTATTCGGCATTCGGCCAGGAAGCTGCTCGGCCAGGAAGCTCGAACGAAGCTTCTGATCGTTCTAACCGACGGCCGTCCCTACGACCACGATTACGGCGACGCCCGCTACGCCCGCGAAGACGTACGTGAAGCCCTGACCGAAGCCAAAATGAGCGGCATTACCCCGTTCTGCATAACCATTGACCGCGAAAGCGAATCCGAACTCCGCGATCTGTACGGCGATGTGGGTTATACGATCATCGACGATGTCCTGAGTTTGCCGGAAAGGATGCCAAATATTTATCGGCGGCTGACTAGTTAGTTGCTTAGACCGCCGTAGAATTCTCGACACGAGATGAAATGCCACATTGGGTTCTCGCTATCGTACTGGGAATCGTTGTACTTGGGGACACGGTATCTACATTTGCTTTGAACGTACCTTCGGCCATTGTATTTGTATGTCGAGTAGCTTGTTTCGGATGCCGAAAAGTGGCCTTTGAGAAGTAGGTCGGCATAGCCGTTCGTGCGAGTCTTGAGAATTTGCTTCCCCATTTCCGTTCCGTCTATGTAATCGTCGGCATGGAGCAGTAGCCGCAGGCCTTTTCGCTCCCGCTTTATGACCCAAAAATCGCAATTTCCGACAGCACCGCAAAGCGCAAACCCGCCGCCCCGAACCAAAATCTCTACCCGGCCATCGCGGTCGAGATCCACATACTTCAGCTCAAACATATCCTTACAGTCCGAATAGTCCCACGTGCTCCAGACATACTCTAAGGCCTCACGCACTTCAGGATCACGCCGTATCAATTTCCAAATAGGGCGAATCGTAGGATTCGAACAGAATGTTTTCCGAGCTTCCCCCGGTACGATCTTCGAGTAGATATTTGCGGGCGGAGTCGACGCGTCCGCCGTATTAGCCGCAAAAAAATCGTAGTATTCACCTGCGGTTACCCGCTCCGTTGTGTCGTGAGTGCGCGACTCGCTTGCAGGCCCTAGCCTTATCAAGCCCGAGAACACTCCGATGGCCAAGCTCAAGAAAAAGGTCAGGAGTTGAAGTCCGAATCGCGCCATACGGAGCCACCAGTCAACAAGGTAGGTCGACGCCGGCACGATCTCAACGTGGACAGCCACAGTGCTGCATTATTTCATGTTAATATGCGACTATGAAGGACGACGTAATCGAGGTACATATCGAGAAGGTAAGCGGTGCTCCTCGTATTTGCCGGCACCAGGGTTCCGATCAAGAATTTGTTCGACTACCTTGAGG
>CAUJFK010000117.1 GCA_963169175.1 Acidobacteriota bacterium
CTGATCTGGGCAAACGACGGCAATGCCATCGCGGTAACCACTGCAGCCAACAACGCTATTTTGCCGAATGCGGCGAAAGAACTTCTCATGTTTTATTTCCTTTGCTTGTGCGATCCGTAGGCCTGTGCAACTGACAGTGGCAACGACCGGGAACCTAAAATATACTACGCTAGACGCGCAAATTGCAACAAATTCCTGTTATTCACAAGTCCGCTCGGGGGGACGGTTGCGGAACCGAAACTGAATTGTGACTTGAGCCTTAGACGCTCTTAATAAGAGTAAAGTTGGAAAACGGGGGTAAATTCACAAAATCAACTTCTGGATTGTATCACGGTCACGGTCGTCCCGCCAATATCAATTGTTCCCGAGCGGGAGATGGTCGGATTAAGCGTGGCCCGAAATGTCGCTGTTCCGTTGCCGGAAAGCGAATCGACTGTTGTGAGCCTGATCCAATTTGCATTGCTTTTGACCTGATAATCGCAATTTGCCGCCGCCGTAACATTGATCGTGAAATATCCGCCTTTTGTCGGCAGATCGATCGTGCTGGAAGGTACACTAAAGCTGCAAACTGTCTTATTTTGCAGCGCAGCGGCCACATTCAGCCGCCCGCCGGTCTTGACTACGCCGTTCCAGGCGGGAAGCTGATCAACGGTATTGAGAAATGTTGCCTTCAATGAGGCGGTCGAAAGGTTCGGATCGTATGCGGAAAGCAGCGCGGCAGCCCCCGCGACATGCGGCGTTGCCATTGATGTGCCTGAAAGCGTACCATAACCCGATCCGCCGTTGATCGTGCTCAGAATCGACGTCCCCGGAGCGGCAAGGTCCACATTCACGACACCGAAGTTCGAACTCCCGTTGCGGACATCGCTGGACGTGGAATTTGCTACGGAAATGATCCACGGGCTATGGTACGCTGCCGGATATTGCGGTGAAGTATCAATGTTGAGCCCATCGTTGCCCGCGGCAAAGACCTGAAGCACGCCGGCCCGGCCGAGAGCATCGATGGCGTCCTTGGTCGCCTGATCGTATCCACACGCCTCGTCACAGCCGCCGTATGAATTATTTGTAACGCGAATATTCACGCCGCGGTTCTTCATCATCAGGACGTAATTGTACGCGTTTATCAACATCGCCGACGTTGTGCCCAGGCCATCGTTATCATAGATCTTGATCGCCATTATCTTGACGTTCCAGTTCACCCCGGCTACACCTACGCCGTTATTGCCCGCAGCCCCGATCGTACCGGCGGTGTGCGTTCCGTGACCGTTCTCGTCCAGCGGGTTCGGGTCGTTGAAAAAGAAGTCGTAGCCGTAGAAATCGTCAACGAACCCGTTATTGTCGTCGTCGATGCCGTTACCGTTGATCTCGCCGGAGTTTGTCCAGACGTTTGCGGCGAGGTCAGGGTGATCGTATTTAATCCCGGTATCAATATCGGCAACTACTACCGACGAACTTCCGGTCGAAAGGTCCCATGCTTGCGGAGCCGATATTTTGGCCATGCCCCACAGGCTTCCGTAGCTCGGGTCGTTCGGCGTTGCCAACAGATGATAGTAGTAATTTGGCTGAACTGCTTCTACAACGGCTGATCCGGTAAAATCAGCTATCGCCTGTTCAACACTCTTTCCTTTCGGGAGCTTGACCCGCTCCCATCCAAGCCCCGCGAACCGCTCAAGCGTAATGCCGCCTTTGTTTAAGATGACGCCCCGGGACGCCTCGACTGCTGTACCGGCCCGAAACTTGATAAGGACCTCGCCCGTAACACGGCCGGCACCGCCTCCTTGCGCAAAGCCAGAGATCGGGAGTAGAAGTAGAAGTAAGAACAGTGGTTTTAGCGAGATCATAGGTCCTGGATCAAGAATGGCGTTGAAAGATCGGTCGAATCACCGCGTTTTTTCTGCAACACGGCTACTATATAAGCAAACCGGAAGCCAGTTTACTATATTTACCCGACCGCCTTCCAAAAATCTCGTTTGTCTATCTGTAATATCCGGGGTTGGTCCCAACTGTGTTCGGATCCACTGAGGATTTTTGTTTCGGTGGCTTCGTTTCTTGATTCGTGCGTTTTCGTGGTGGCGAAGCCGGGACCAGGACCACGAAACAGGCGAAAAAAGGACACGAATACCTGCGAAACAAAATGCTGTTATGGAAAGTGGCTATCCTGCGGTCAAACGGTAAGGTTAGATGGGGCGGCTAGTGGGAATCGAACCCACGACATCCAGAACCACAATCTGGCGTTCTAACCCCTGAACTATAGCCGCCACAATTTGAAATGGGATATTGGATGGACGAGCGCCATCCATTTCCCAAAATCGTTCTCGCCCCCGGCAGGATTCGAACCTGCGGCCTACGGCTTAGAAGGCCGTTGCTCTATCCAACTGAGCTACGGGAGCATAAAAGAGCAATCATCAATCTTAGCGACTGATATTTGCTTAGTCAAACCATAGTTTTATCCAGAACAGGGCCCCGATCAGCAGGCAGAAGGTCAAGACGCCAACAGTGATAAAGAATGCGAACCAGGCTGGGCTTCGGAATAGGAATTTAGGCAGCTTCACTTTTTACACCATCTACAACAGCGATCATTTGTTCAAAAACTTCCGCAAGATCGAGTTCGCTGGTGTCGATCACAACAGCGTCGTCGGCAATGGTCAGGGGCGAATCGTCCCGTGAGACGTCCCGCCGGTCGCGTTCATTTATCTCGGCAAGGGTTTGCTCATATGTCGAACTGCGTCCCTTTGCATGATCTTCCTCAAACCGACGACGGGCACGGGCCTCGGGCCTGGCGGTCAGGAAAAACTTGATGTCGGCGCTTGGAAAAACAACGCTTCCGATATCGCGGCCCTCAAGAACACAGCCGTTGGGTGCAGACAGGCCCATCTGCCGCTGATGTTCGACCATAATGCGGCGCACCGCGGAGTTGGACGAGACGATCGATGCGGCCTGGGCAGCCTCAAGCGTTCGTATCTCAGCCGTAACATCTTCGTCGTCCACGAAGACCTTGAGCGATTCGGGTTCGCCGACCAATTCGATCCGGGCCTGGCGGGCAATATTGGCCGCCGCCTCTTGATCTTCAAGTGCAATATCTTTTCGGACGACGGCAAGGGCGACCGCGCGATACATCGCGCCCGTGTCGAGGTACAGGAGGCCGAGCTTTTTCGCAAGCATCTTGCCGAGCGTTGATTTGCCTGCACCAGATGGGCCGTCAATGGCGATGATCATGGCTTTCCCAGGTTTCTCCGTTCATTGAGCGGCAGATTTTCGAACACAAGCAAGTAAGACCGCGAGATCAGGTCCTCGGTCTCCTCATCGCTCAAGGCGCTCGGTTCCTCGACCGCGACCCAATGGTAACGGGCAA
Organism: Acidobacteriota bacterium; assembly: GCA_963169175.1. Taxonomy (GTDB): domain Bacteria; phylum Acidobacteriota; class Blastocatellia; order Pyrinomonadales; family Pyrinomonadaceae; genus OLB17. The sequence goes on from CAUJFK010000117.1 coordinate 3,353, forward strand.
CGTACGGTGCCGGAATGATGCCTTGCCGTTCGACAAGTTCCGCAAATTTTTCGGGCGTACACTTGAACGAGAATTTGCCCACAGGTTCATCCAGTCCGGCCGCCGCGAACATTTTTCCGCCCACAAGGAAACAAAGATCTTTTCCCCATTTAACATCTTCCGTCGCATGAGGAAACGAAAGACACATCTCTTTGAATTCTTCAATATTCATTGTCACCTTGTGTTTTGTCCATTGTCTGGGTCAAAGCATGAAACACAAGAAACCCCAAAATACTAATTTAACACTTGCCGCATCGCTTGAAGAACCGTGGGAATATCATCCGGCAATATATCGCGATGCGTGACCATACGGATCGAGTGGTCCCAGCCGCTTGCGAGCACGTCGTGACTTTGCAGCTCGCGGCAGATATCCGCGCGAGTTTTGCGCGTGCCGGAGACGTCGAAGATCACTATGTTGGTCATAACGTGTTCGGGGTCGATCCCAATACCGTCGAGATGGGCAAGCCCGACCGCAAGTGTTTGCGCATTCACGTGATCTTCGCCAAGCCGCTGTGGGCTTTGTTCAAGCGCCAGCAGGCCGGCCGCTCCAACTATCCCGGCCTGCCGCATTCCGCCGCCGAGCCGTTTTCGCCATTGCCTGGCCTCAGCAATGAATTTCGCACTGCCGGCCAAAATTGATCCAACCGGTGCCCCAAGGCCCTTTGACAGGCAAAACTGGACCGAATCCGCATGGCGCGTGAGGTCAACAACCGACGAAGCTGAGGCAACTGCCGCATTAAAAATGCGGGCGCCGTCAATATGAACACAGATACCCAATTTATGGGCGTTTTCACATATCTCGGCAGAATGATCGGCGGCCATCACGGTCCCGCCACCCATGTTGTGTGTATTTTCCAGCCAGATCAACGCCGTCGCCGACTCATGATCATCGCCGGGCCGATATGCTGCCGATATCTCATCCCATGTAGGATGTCCGCTTCCATCAGAGCTTTGTACCGTCCGAAACGTCACGCCGGATAAGATGCCCGCCATTCCAAGCTCAAAGTTAAAGACATGCGAGCGCTCTTCGGCGACCACCTCCTGGCCAGGCCGTGTATGGACCTTGACCGCGATCTGGTTGCCCATTGTTCCGCTGGCAACGAACAGGGCAGCCTCTTTTTCAAAGATTTCTGCCGCCCGCTCTTCAAGGCGGTTGATGGTCGGATCTTCGCCATAAACGTCGTCGCCTACCTCAGCCGCGGCCATAGCGGCGCGCATTTCAGGCGTGGGCTTTGTTACCGTATCGCTTCGGAGATCGATCATTGGGTGCTTGGCGCTATAAACACTTTTAATTGTGCCACGAAATACGGCTGAACAAAATTTGCCGTACGCGATTTGGCCGACGGGCCGGCTCCTACTATAATCGCGGGAGTTCGTACCCCTGCTTGTTCGATCAAGCTATTTCGGGAGAATACTTTTGATGATGCGACGATCTCTGCTTCACAGTATTGTGCTTTTACTCAGTTTTTTTGGCTTGACCGTGATAGGCCAGCAGCCCGGTGCGCCGGGGTTGCCAACCGGAAAAGGCACCATTGTCCTAAAGGCTGCCCGAGTCATTGACGGGTCCGGTGCCGAGCCGATAAGGAACGGCGCGGTCGTGGTGACCGACGACAAGATCATTGCGGTCGGGCCGTCCGCTAGTGTCGCCATTCCGGCCGGAGCAAAGGTCATTGACCTCGGCGACGCTACGCTGATGCCGGGTTTCATTGACGCTCATACGCATATCATTGGCCGCGTGCTCGGCGATCCCG
>CAUJFK010000118.1 GCA_963169175.1 Acidobacteriota bacterium
GTCCGACCTGCGGCGGCGACATTTTGCTGGCAAATGCCGGCAAATACGAAGACAAGGAAATTATCGAGGGCGTTCTCACATGCAAAAAATGTGAGCGCGAATATAAGATCGTGCGCGGTGTTCCGCGGTTTGCCGAGATGGACAAGATCGAGGCGGACAAGGCAGCGACGGCCGGCAACTTCGGCTGGCAGTGGAAGAATTTCACCCAGGAAGACGAACGGTACTACGAACAGCTTCTAGGCTGGCTGCAGCCCGTAAAGCCTGAGTTTTTCGACGGCAAGATCGTTCTCGAAGGCGGCTGCGGCAAAGGGCGGCATACAAAACTGGCCGCCGAATGGGGAGCGAAGGAGGTTGTCGGCATCGATCTCGGCGAGGCTGTCGAATCCGCTTTCGACCTGACCCGCGATCTGCCGAACGCACATATCGTTCAATGCGATATTTTCAAACTGCCGTTCAAAAAAGTATTTGATTATGCGTTCAGCGTCGGCGTTCTGCACCACACGCCTGACCCGAAAAAGGCGTTCCTTTCGCTTGCCGGCAAGGTGAAAAAAGGCGGACATCTTTCGGCGTGGATCTATGGTGCCGAGAATAATGAGTGGATCACAAAATACGTCAACCCTGTTCGCGAAGGCTTCACGTCAAAGATCAGCCAGCCCGTGTTGTATCAGCTTTCAAAACTTCCGACGCTAAGCCTCTTTCTAACAACAAAGCTCGTGTACCGCCCGGCAAACATTGCCTCAAAACCAATTGCTAGCAAACTTTTTTATAATGATTATCTAAACCATTTGGGCACCTTCGGTTGGCGCGAGCATCACAACATAGTTTTCGATCATCTTGTCGCCCCGACGGCGTTTTATATCGGTAAAGACGATTTCGAGAAATGGTGGGCCGAGATCGGTGCTGAGGATGTGGAAATTACCTGGCATAATCGAAACAGTTGGTGCGGCTTTGGGAAGATGTAGGGCACCATAGAGACACGGCAACGCAGAGAGAAGAAAAATGAAATCCTCCGTGCCTCCGTGCCTCTGTGTCTCTGTGTCTCTGTGTCTCTGTGGTAAAAGTTAACCATGAAATTCGATAACGGGATCGATCGAAAATACCGCCAATCTGTCAGGGCCGCGTTTGATGCGATCATGGCCCACGGCACCGATCTGCAAAGAAAGATCGCGGGGCAGATCGTCGATTCGAACATGCTTGTCCGCGTAGCACCGGTCAGCCAGGTCAATGCATCCGGTGTGACCGGCCTGATCGATCCCGGCACAACGAACGAACGCATCGCCGATGAACATCTCAGCCTGCGCGAGGCCCTCGGCGAGATATACATCGCGATCGCCGAAGAAACCATCGATACAGGCGGCCAACGCGGATGTGAAGGAACCTTCGTGCACGAAGGCCGTCATGCCTACGATTTTGCCCGCACCATCACAAGCTTTTCAAACGCCGATGTGAATCCGTTAAGCCTATTTGATCCAACACTTTACGAACTCGAACTCGAAGCTCACAAAATATCGGGCGATTACATGCTCTGCATAAACAAACCCGAATACATCGACGAAGGCCTCGGCCTCATGATCCTCGGCCGCGACGCCGCAACCAGTCCCTGCTACGTCAGCGACACCGGCATCCACCGCCGCCTGCAAGAAAGCTACGGCCTCGACCCCAACGGCAACCAGGGCCCGCGAGCCAGCGAATTGCTAGGCCTTCGCCTGAAATAGGCAGAAACACGACCGGTAGGGAGTGTGCCTTTCGATTTTGGAATTGAGATTGCGGAATGCGGATCTCAAATCCAAAATCCAAAATCGGCAATCCAAAATGGGGTGGCACACTCCCTACCGGTCGTGTTTCCGCCATTTGTGGCAAAATAGAACGATGAGTACCACGCTTCCGCAGGAGATGCAGCAGCACACCTATGCGATCATGGATCGCGTGGAGGATTCGCATTGGTGGTTTGTCGGCCGCCGGGCTATTCTCGAGTCGTTTCTCAGAAACATAGTTCAGCAATTCCACACTCCGCATTCCACACTCCGAATTCTTGACGTTGGCTGCGGCACCGGTGCGAATATTGAGATGCTCTCGCAGTTTGGCGTTGCGGAAGGCGTCGATGTTTCCGACGATGCACTCGAGTTTTGCCGCAAGAAAGGTCTGACCGTGCAAAAAGGACTTGCGGAAACGCTGCCCTATGCGGACGAAACTTTTGATATATCCACCGCACTCGATGTGATCGAACATCTTGACGACGACATCGCGGGCCTCTCCGAAATGCATCGGGTCACCAAAACGGGCGCCTATTCGCTGATCTTTGTGCCTGCGTTCATGTGGCTTTGGGGTGTACAGGATGATATCTCGCATCACCGCATTCGCTACACGCGCAAACAGATCGTCGAACGAATTGAGAAAGCCGGATTTACCGTCGAGCGGGCGACCTATGCAAATTTCACATTCTTTGCACCGATCCTTGCTGGCCGCACGTTTATGAAACTGACTGGCCTTAAACCCGAATCAGAAAATAACGTCAACATCTCTGCCCTTAACGGCCTGTTCGGCACGATCTTCTCTGCAGAGCGGCTGTGGCTGAAAAATCTCGATTTTCCATTCGGCGTTTCAATCGTGGTAGTCGCGAAAAAACGAGCTTAATGCCATTATCTAAACAATGTCCGAAGACTTTTATTGCGATGAGGTTCTGTGCGGCAAAACGCCCGTGGAAAAGGTTTTTGAAACCGAAAATGTTCTCGCGTTTCACCATACGCGGCCGTTCTGGCCGATCCACATTGTTGTGATACCGAAAATTCACGTCGCATCGCTGCTGACTATTGACGACAACGAGTTACTGATTGAACTAATTGAGGTTGTCAGAAATGTCGCCGCGAAAGTTATTGATGAAAATGGAGCCGCCCGAGTGCTCACAAACCTCGGCGAATATCAGGATTCAAAACACCTGCATTTTCACGTGAATGCGGGAGACCAGGTTCGTCGATAGAAATTCACCACAGAGGCACGGAGACACAGAGAAAAGCAGTTGGTTAGTTCGGTCAATACGTTTAATATTCTTTCCTAATAGTTCTTTGCCTTCTCTGTATATCTGTATCTCTGTATCTCTGTATCTCTGTGTCTCTGTGGTAAAATCCCGCTCACCATAAACTCTTCGCCGCAAATACTTTTCCTTTTGGCCATTCAGAATTTGTGACAACGTAAGTAAACCCTTTAGCGATCGCAAAGGCGCCGATCTCGCCTTTATTGGACAGCGCGAGAAACGCGACCTGCATTTCTTTTGCTTTGGCCGGGTCGCGTTTTACTATCCGGCGCACGGCCTCGCGGCAGGCTTGTTCGGGTGTGCGGCCAAGCCGCATTTGTTCGACGACCGTGTGCGTTCCGCAAATGCGTATAACCTCTTCGCCAACGCCCGATGACACGGCCGCGCCGACCTCGTTATCGACAAACATTCCGGCCCCGATGATCGGCGAATCGCCGACGCGGCCTCGCATCTTGAAAGCCATGCCGCTGGTCGTCACCATTGCCGCCATTTTTCCCGAAGCGTCCAAAGCGGCCGTCGCCATCGTGTCGTGATTGAATGAACCGTCATCAAACCGATACGGCGGCGGAATGTTTCGTGAAATCGGTTTGCGGTTTTCGATATTTATCTCAGGCTTGTACTTCGATTTTTCAAGCCATTTTTTCCACTCCTTCTCAGCTTCAGGCGAAAGCTTCCCGTCCTCAAGCGGAAAACCGCTCTCGAGCGCAAACTGCTGTGCTCCTTCACCTGAAAGCAAAACGTGCGGGGTATTTTCCATCACCTTTCTCGCGACCGAGACCGGATGTTTTATGCGTTCGAGGAACGAAACCCCACCGCACGCGCCGCCGCCGTCCATGATCGATGCGTCAAGCGTCACATGCCCGTCGCGGTCCGGCCACGCGGCCAACCCTACGCAGCAGCTCGGTTCGTCCTCAGAAGCGCGACCCGCAGCCTCGACCGCATCCAGCGGCGTTCCGCCTTTCGACAGCACAGGCCAACCGCCATTGTTTGCCGTAATTCCGCTATCCCAGGTTGAAACAATGACCGGCGTCTTTCCGCGAAGTGCCGAGACCTTTTCGCCTTTCTGTGAAGAAGCTGTCCCGGCAAGCAGAAGCGGCAATCCGGCAACCGGAAGCTCTAAGAAACTCCGTCGATCCATCTATATCCTCCGTCGCTTTTCGTTCGATCCTCTGTAGTTTAACCAATCGCCCGCGTTAGCTCAAAAGTTTCGTCGATCAGTTTCACTCCTTTTGTACCCTTTGTGGTGAAGAGATCTTGAGCACCCGAAAAACAGAGTGCCGACACAAAGATCGCAACGAAAGATCCGCCAAAAACTCGCACAATCCTATCACAAGGCCGTCGGCTGTATTTTCTGGTCTGGAAAGAGTAAATTGATAGGTTTGCTGGTGCAAATAATGGATTCGACCGAGATCAAAACCCAAGGCCCCGCGCCGGAGCTTTCGCTTTTTCTACCCGTATTGGACGAAGAGGAAAATCTTCGCCCGATGTACGAAAAGATCAGGGCCGCACTCGATGCACTTGGAAGAACCGCCGAGGTGATCTTTGTCGATGACGGCTCGACGGATAAGAGCTTGTCGATATTAAAAGAGATCGCCGCCTCGGATGATCGCGTCCGCGTGATTTCTCTCCGCCGAAATTACGGCCAGACGGGGGCGATGTCCGCCGGGATCGACGCGGCCCGCGGCGAAATTCTCATCCCGATGGACGCCGATCTGCAAAACGACCCGGCGGATATAAAACGATTGCTCGACAAGCTGGACGAAGGCTTCGACGTAGTTTCAGGCTGGCGGAAAAATAGACAGGACAAGTTGATCTCGCGAAAAATCCCGTCGCAGATCGCCAACCGCGTCATCTCATGGATCGGCGGCGTGCCGCTCCACGATTACGGCTGCAGCCTGAAGGCCTATCGCCGCGAAGTGATCCAGGACGTAAAGCTCTACGGCGAAATGCACCGCTTTATCCCGATCTACGCAAGCTGGGCCGGTGCCCGCGTGACCGAGATCCCGGTCGATCACCACGCCCGCACAATGGGCAAATCGAAATACGGCATCTCGCGCACCATAAAGGTCATCTTCGACCTGATGACGATAAAATTCATGGCGTCGTATCAGACAAAGCCGATCTACGTTTTCGGCACGTTCGGAATGATCGCGTTCGTATTGGCCGTGATCGCCGGCATCTGGGCCATCGTCCTAAAATTCGAAGGCACGTCCTTCATCCTAACGCCGCTGCCGGTGATAACCGTCGTTATGCTTGCAATATCAGTCCAATTCTTCCTGATGGGCCTGCTCGCCGAATTGCTCGTGCGGACATATCACGAATCGCAGGATAAGGCGATATATGCCGTGAGGGAGAGGATAGGATTCGATGGCTAACATCTTCTTTAACTTCATCGAAACGGCGAAGTTCACCCGTGAGGTTCAGCGAATTCTAACCGACTATGAATACACAAAGCTGCAGTGGAGGCTCATCGAATTTCCAGACGCGGGCGACGTCATTCCTGGCGGCGGCGGCCAGAAAGATGCGCTACTCGGCGAAAGGCAAGGGCACAAAAAGCGGAGCGCGAGTGATATACTATTTTGCAGTATCCCGCGGCAAGATTTTTGTGTTAGACATCTATTCCAAGAATGAAAAAACCGATCTTGACACCGCACAGCTAAAGGAACTGAACGATATCGTGAAGGAGTGGCTGAAAGAATGAACACGGAACGTTTTGAACAGCTAAAAGGCAGCGTCATCGAAGCCGGAAGAATCATGCGCGGCGAACAAAAGCCTTCCCGAGAGTTCCGATTTGAGGTAGTTGATAGTCCCGGTCCTTCGGAAGAGAGATGGGCCATCTGCATGGACTCGGACGATCATCAGCTTATCATTCCTCGAAAACTATACGTCGTTCGATTCGGCGAGACAGGAGTTTGGGTGCGGGATGAGAACGGGGAGATGACAGTCTGCGACGTTGACGATTTTCTGCCGGTTGAATTCGAGCAAGAAGTTCGAGAGCGACTCGCTGAAGCGGCCTAATCATCGTCAAAGACTCGGACCTAACGCCGCGAGAATATCCTGGACTATGAAAACGGAAGCGAAGTGTCCGGGGTGTGGGCTGCTTGTTGATAAGTCCCATAATCTTAGGAAATGCCCAATGTGTGAGTTTTCGTTACTGGAGTTCTATGAGATGCCAGTAAGAGAAAAATGGTACACATGGGGACCTTATCCACTCCTCATCGCGATAGCCGGTTCGTTGGTTCTGGTCGGTGTCTTGGCGACAATCGCAGCTGGTTTCATCGGTCAGCAGAATTCGGTCTGTGTGTTCCCAATCTCCATCCTGCTAATAGTGGTGATGAACCAAAGCTTCGGTTTCCTATATTCGAGATTGAGAGATAAACAGGAAAATCCCGTTTCAGAGAAGAACGACCGGCCTGAATCTAACCCCTAAAATGTGCGGAATAGCGGGTTGGATCAACCTGAACACAACTAAAGCGAACCACAACGCCGAGCCGGTGCTGCATTCGATGTGTGAGACCATCGTGCATCGCGGGCCGGATTCTGAGGGGTTGTGGATGGACGAGACTGTCGGGTTGGGAATGCGGCGGTTGTCGATAATTGATCTGAAAACGGGCGACCAGCCGGTGTTTAGCGAGGACAAGTCCGTCGTCGTGATGATGAACGGCGAGCTATATAACTATCGCGAGGTCAGGGCGGAGTTAGAGAAGGACGGATTCAAGTTTGTCACGAAAACAGACACTGAGATTCTGCCGCATCTTTATGTGAAATACGGCGACTCGTTTCTCGATCACGTCAACGGAATGTACGCCTTTTCGCTGTGGGATTCGCGGGCGGCGAAGCTCATCATCGCTCGCGACCGCTTCGGCGAAAAGCCGCTGTATTACGGCGTGTTCGATGGCAAATTGATCTGGGCGTCCGAGCCAAAAGCGATCCTCGCTCACCCGGCTGTCAAACCTGAACTCGACCTAAATGCCTTGCGCCACTACGTCTCGTTCGACTACGTCCCGGCCCCGATGTCCATCTACAAAGGCATCCACAAACTCCCGGCCGCGCACGTTCTGATAGTCGAAAACGGCGAGGTCAGGACGCGAAGATACTGGGATATATCATGGGCCAAAGGTCCAACAAACTTCAGTTTGTTGCCCGCCGCAAACTCGATCAACGGCGGTGGATCTAGGATCGACAGCACGACAAACTTAAGTCTGTCGGACAGGGCGGCGGAACTTCGTGAGCTGCTATCCGACGCCGTTCGGATGCGGCTCATTTCGGACGTGCCGCTGGGCATTTTGCTTTCGGGCGGGATCGATTCATCGACGGTCGCCGCGTTTGCCACGCAGCACGCAACCGAACGTGTCAAGACATTCTCGATCGGGTTTGAAGAAGATTCCTTTGATGAATCGAAATACGCAAGACAAGTAGCGAAGCATCTCGATACCGAGCATTACGACGACAAACTCTCCGCTACAACCGCCGGTGACCTGATATCTGAGATCGGTCAATGGCTGGACGAGCCGATGTCTGACGGTTCATTGATACCGACATTCCTGCTTGCAAGATTCGTCAGAAAACACGTCACCGTCGCTCTCGGCGGCGATGGCGGCGACGAGCATTTTGCCGGTTATCCGATGTACTACGCCCACACGGTCGCAGCGAAATACAACAGGATCCCGGCGTTGCTCCGCTCCGGCCTGATCGAGCCTGCGGTCAATGCCCTGCCCGTTTCGACCGATAATTTATCATTCGATTATAAAGCGAAACGTTTTGTCCGGTCGGCAAAATACGACGACGTGACACGACACCACGGCTGGTTCGGATCATTTTCGATCGACCAGCACAAGCAGTTATTTACAAAGGATGTTCTCGCCCAAACCGACGCCGACATCTATCGCGGCGTCCGCGAACTGGTCGATGCATCCGATGCCAAGAACGTCATCGAACGAATGCAGTACGCCGACATCAATTACTATCTTGCCGAAGACATCTTGACCAAAGTTGACCGTGCCGCAATGGCCGTCAGCCTCGAAACGCGGGCACCGTTTCTCGACCCGCGCATCGGCCAATTTGCAGCTTCGATTCCGGTCGAATACAAACTAAAAGGCAAAATCGGCAAGGTGATTCTGAAAGAAGCGATGAAGGATCTGCTGCCGCAAAATATTCTTCATCGCCCCAAAAAAGGCTTCGGCATCCCGATCGCCGAATGGCTAAAAGGGCGGCTGAATCCGCTTATGCACGATATGCTGTCGCCCGAACGGTTAAGCAAACAGGGGCTGTTCAACGTAGAATATGTTCAGAAGCTGATAAACGAGCACGAGAAAGGAGCCGCGTCGCACCATAAGGAGTTATGGACGTTGCTCGTGTTTCAGCTATGGTACAGCAATTTCATGTCGAATGCATCGCAATAACTGTATAATGGTCTGAAAGCGAAAATGCCGCAGTGGAATATGAAATAACGATCAGTCGATTTGAACAGGGCTGACACATTTTTGTATGAAAAAGAGATCTAAGATAATTGTTGCTTTTTTAGTTCTTACGATTTTCTCACTATTCGGTACCGTTCATTCACAAACTGCGTCGGATCATTTTCAGCGCGGACTTGCGGCCAGCAAGTCTGGCGATCTGCCAATCGCGATTTCCGAGTACACGATCGCAATTCAGATGGATCCGAAAAACAGTGCTGCCTACTACAATCGAGCGATCGTTTATGAAAAGGCGAATGAACCGGCCCTCGCCCTCATCGACCTTACCAAATCGATTGAACTAAAACCCGACCGCTCTGCCGCTTACACAAATCGTGGAAATATCTATGCCCGGCGCGGCGATCTCGTCCTGGCCCTTGCCGATCATACTAAAGTTGTAGAATTGGATCCAAAAAGCGCCCGATCATTTTTGAATCGTGGCGGTACATACATGCAAATGCGCCAAACGCGAGAAGCTCTGGCCGACTTTGATAAGGGCGCTGAGTTAGATCCAAAATCCGCAAACATTTTCAATATGCGCGGGAACTTACATTCGCTAACCCGAAATTGGGCCCTCGCAATTACCGATTGGGATCGAGCTTTAGAACTGGACCCGTCCCGTTCGGAATTGCACTATCAAAAGCTTTGGACATTTCTCTTTCTCAATGATAATGAACGTGCAATTGCTGCGGCGAAAAAATACTTAGATGTTAAAGGTGTGAAAGATGACCGGTCCGGTTGGGCGTTAAATGCGGGATATCTTGCATTACTTCGGACTGGCAATCAAACGGCAGGTGAAACCCTTCTCTCACAGTATGACCGTGAACAAATGCCCGGAACATTTCCGAAGCAGGTCCTTCAATTTTTGCGTGGCCGGCTCAAACAGCCGGAGTTTATGGCCGCCGCCGGTGATGACAATCTCAAAATAATGGCTGCAAGAACTTACATTGGGGAGATGCTGCTTTTGAGCAACAAACCCGAGGCGGCGGTCGAGCAATTCGAATGGGTCATTAAGAATGGTCCGAAGAATGCGACCGAATATCAATTGGCGGTTGCCGAAGCAGATCGCATGAAGAAGCGATGACGGCGTTGAGTTCAGCGATAGCGCAAGGGTTCAAACCGCGAATCTTCTTCGATTCTATTGAAGTCACGTATTATCAACTTATATGAAAACCCTATACCCCGAGATCGAGCCGTTTGATTCAGGCATGTTGAAGGTGTCGGATATCCACGACATATATTACGAACGGGTTGGGAATCCCGATGGCATTCCGGTCGTTTTTTTGCACGGCGGGCCGGGCGGCGGGTTGATCCCGATGTATCGGCAGTTCTTTGACCCGAAGGCATATCACGTCATTCTGTTTGACCAGCGCGGTTCGGGCCAGTCGACGCCGCATGCCGAATTGCGCGAGAACACGACGTGGGACCTGATCAATGATATCGAAGCCTTGAGAGAAAAATTCGGCATTGAAAAATGGCATGTCTTTGGCGGCTCGTGGGGCTCGACGCTTAGTTTGGCTTATGGTGTCACGCATCCCGACCGTTGTTTGGGCCTGATCCTCCGCGGCATTTTCCTGACGCGAAAGAAAGAGCTGGCGTGGTTCTATCAACACGGAGCCTCGGAGATCTTTGCCGATTTCTGGGAACGATACCGCGACGAGATACCCGAAGCCGAACGCGGGGATTTCATAACCGCCTATCACAAACGCCTGACAAGCGATGATGAAAGCGTTCGCCTCTCGGCCGCTCGCGCCTGGAGCACATGGGAAGGTGCAACGTCGAAGCTTTATCCCGACCAGGACCTGATGGAACATTGGGAAGGCGAACATGAAGCTCTCTCGCTCGCCCGCATCGAGTGTCATTATTTTATGAACGGCTCATTTTTTTCGTCGGAGAATTATCTGCTCGACAACGTCGATAAGATCCGCCAGATCCCGACAGTTATCGTTCAGGGCCGTTATGACGTCGTCTGCCCGATGACCTCTGCCTGGGACCTGCACCGGGCGTTCCCGGAAGCAGAATTTATTCTTGTTCCCGATTCCGGCCACTCGGTCTCAGAAAAAGGCATAACAGCCGCCCTGGTCGATGCGATGGACCGTTTCAAATCAAAGGCCCATGCGGGCCAGGCCTGATTTTTCGTGTGGATTGATTCGCGTAAAAGCGGTATGATGCTGAATGGAATCGAGGCCGCAATTTTATGAACTTTGGAACCACAGAAATTATCCTTATAGTCGCCGTATTATTTCTGCTTTTTGGAGCCTCACGGCTGCCGCAGCTTGCGAAATCGCTCGGCCAATCGCGAAAGGCGTTCAAGGAAGGCATGCGCGAGGCTGAGGAAGAAGAAGCGGCAGAACGTGCAAAGCTTTCTAACGCGCCGCCCCCGCAGGTCAACCAGTTGAGCGATGAAGCTCTTGCTGACGAGATGCGTCGCCGGGCCGAGGCAAAGCAGGCTTAACGCAGCGGTTTGAGACGGAAACGACAGTTCCCGCCTTTGCTGGATGATCTTCAGGCCTTTTCGCCGACAACCAACGTTGCCTTGACCGAGAACCGGAAGGTCATATCGCCGTCCTCAGAATCGATCAGTTCGGAAAGCTTTGCCGAGACGCGCTCCCTATCATCCTCGCCGAGAGTGCGTAGCCAATCCGGAAGTAGAAAATCCGATACAAGCGGTGAGCCAATAAACTCAGCCCCGTTTGCAAACTCGAAGACCTCTTGTGCGTCGTGCGTTTCTATATTGACAAGGCCCGCATTGGCCGCGATCTCCTCGACCCGGCTAACCGTTGGTATTTCCGTTATCATTGCCTCGGCAACATGGCCGTGATCGCCGAGGTCCTCATTGAACAGTACCTCCCAAACCAGCGAAAATATCTCGCCAAAACTGCCGGCCGACGGAAGAAAAAATGCTGACTTTCCGTCCGGCCGCGTAACGCGGACAGTTTCATTCACAAGCTCTTCAACATCCGCCGGTTTCACAAAGCTTGCGTCCGCCAGTACCAGATCGAACGCGTCGTCCTCGAAACGGATAGTTGAAAAATCGATATCCGCTTTTACGGCAATCGCCTTGTCGCGGGCGATATTCAGCACATCCTCATCCTCACAGCGGCCAAAAACGGCGATCTTTTCATCCAGCTTTTCACGAAGCTGAAAACAGTGGCTTCCGGTCCCGGCGTTAACGTAAAGCAGGTTGTCGATATCACCAACGCGAACATGCTTATCCACCAGATCGGTAAACCGTTTGGTCCATTCATCGTTTATATAAAGGTCCCGCAAAAATGCACGTTCCTTTTGTGTTTTTGCCATACTCTTATTAAATCGAACTGTCGTCGGATAGTAAATCGCTCAACATTGACCTGCCGGGTTGTTTCATTCGCCATCGTGCTGTTTACTAATGAACTGTAACAAATGGATCGCAAGGACTTTGCGGATTTTGTGTCTTCAACTTTGTGATCTTTGTGTTAAAAAGATCGTTAACGCAAAATCCCCGAAGAAGAGATCGGCGAAAAACTACCTGCAAATTATCTGTTAAAGGCCATCAGGTCAATTGTTTATGAAAAAGAACGTCAAAGAACTGTTCGATCTAACGGGCAAAACCGCGATCGTAACCGGCGGGTCGCGCGGGATCGGCAAAGAAATGGCAGAGGCGTTGGCTGAGGCCGGAGCGAACGTTATGATCTGCGCCCGCCGCCAGGAGTGGCTTGATGCGACCGTAAGTGAATTTGAATCGCGCGGCTTCAATACAGCGTCAAGGCTTTGCGATGTTACGGAACCCGAAAATGTTCAGGCAGTCGTCGATGAAGCTGCAGCAACGTTCGGCTCGGTCGATATTTTGGTGAACAACGCCGGTATCTCATGGGGCTCGATGCCTCAGGAAATGCCGCTGGAACAATGGCAAAAGGTGATCGGTGTAAACCTGACGGGCTGCTTTCTGTTCGCTCAGGCCGCCGGGCGCGAGATGCTGAAGAAAAATAGCGGTTCGATCATTAACATAGCGTCCGTGGCGGGCCTCACATCGTCGGCAAACGGCCCGTTCTATGCCGGTTACGTCGCAAGCAAGGCCGGCCTTATCGGCCTGACACGCGAATTGGCCGCAAGCTGGGGACGGCGTGGAATTCGCGTCAACGCCATCGCGCCGGGGTTCTTTCATTCGCGGCTTGCCGATTCGGTGATCGACATCTATGAGCGTTCTATCCAGGAAAGCAATATGATCCCGCGTATCGGCATTGAAGGCGAACTCAAAGGAATAACCGTTTTTCTCGCGTCCGATGCATCGAGCTATATAACAGGCCAAACGATCGCGGTTGACGGCGGTATGACGGCTTGAGCGATCTGCCGATCGGGTCACTCAACAAATCTGAATTCGCCAAACTTTTCCGGCACATGAAACGCGGGCTCTGATGTCAGCGTCGGCTGCCATGCCAGATAGCCTCGCCCTGCTTCCTCGCCCACACAGCGAAACAGATTACCAAGCCACACGTCACCGGACCTAGGCCCGAGGCCGCCAAACGCGTTCCACGGTATCTTCACCGTCATCACCACGCTGTCCGGGCCGATCTCGGCAAACGTTTCCATACCCGACGAATATTCCCAATCAGAGTTGCGTTCGCCGCTGGTCAGATCGAGCGCAACGTCCAGCCATTCGCCGGTCGGGGCAACCTCGAATTCAAAATATCTCCGTGGTTCGTTCACGTCCGGCGCAATGAAGATCTCGCATACGTCACGGTCCCACAGGCCTATGGCCTTTGTTGTCACATCGGGCCTGTCGCTGACGACAAGCGGCTCAGCCCGAGCGGCATCGAATCGAACATACAGCGCGGACGGCGACCACAACAGACACGTCGTAAAATGCCGTTTATTGGGCGATCGTTTACCGGACCAGTACTTTTCTATCGTAATCGCATCGGTTCCGATCCATGCCGCATTGGCAACGTCGGCGACAGCGAGATCGTTCTCAAGGAACGTGATATTCAAGTGGGCCTTGTCCGAGTTGGCCATATTGTCAGCGTGACGGCTCCGGTTCGGTTTTTGAAAGTTTGCGGATATCTATCGAAATAGGTTCGCCGTCCTCGACCGTGTTATAGAGGCTGACGAATTTGTGCCCGATCCTGATCTGCTCCGGTTTATACGAGGACCGTGAATGCACCTGCTGGCCAAAGGTTTCATCGATCGCGGTCAGAAGTATCAGTATTTCGGCGTCGGTCCCGACAAGGTCGCCGGGGCCCAGGCCGAAGAGCGGTGAATTTTCATCTATCGGGTGCACGACCGTCCATGCGAGCGGAAAGAAGCTCACCTTTCTCCGTTCGAGAGCAAGCGTGTCGAATCGCCGGACCGTCCGGCCGTTCTCATTCACAAATCGTGCGAACATCACAACCGCTGCCAGTTCAATAAGTTGGCTGCTTCTGCCATTGACGATACGGAACATCAGGCCGGTGATATCACGATATGGCGCAATGACCGCAACATCGCTGAACACGACCCTCGCCGTTGGCCGTGCAAAACGAGCGAAAACGAGTCCGGTTATCAACGCATTTATCAGCAGGCTGTAATACGATTCGATCGTAACAATAAGGTTCGGAATGATGCCGGCCGGATGGATCGTCCCGTAGCCGATCGTTGCAAAGGTCTGGACACTGAAAAAGAATCCGCGGATAAAAATGTTATCCATCGGTGTTGACGATGTATCAACAAGCGCCTCCGGGCCAAAGCTTGCATATATCGATCCGAACATGACGTTGCTCAGGAAATACAAAAGCAGCAGCAAGAGCAGAAAGGTGCGCCACCGCATTGAGAGAAGCGTGTGATATAGATTGATCGCCGCCAACGGCCCCAAGCCGGTCCGGCGAACGTTAAACGAACCGTCGCTGTTGAGCAGCCGCTCACGGCTCTGGCCGGTGACGACCGTCCCAAACCCGAGGTCGCGATATTCGACACCGTTGCCCTCGACGGTCTGTAATGAGTTGTTGACAGTATCTTCGTTCATTTACTAAACCTATCGCCTATTCGCAAAGATCTGTCAACGGATGCGGCCATCCACCATATGGATGTCTGAAAAGCTCTCAGATTGCTCTGGTGTGACCTATGTTCCGAAATTCAGATTTCATTCCTCTTATTCGGTGGTTTTAGGCCGCTTCGCCGATCGGAAACGGAATTTTGAAACTGCCTCTAAAATGGGCGCAGCTAGGCTAAATAAGCCGCTATCGACTCAAACGTTGTGGGCCATTAATTCACGGGTTGGAACGAACTCAGCGTCGATCTCCGGC
The DNA here is from genome assembly GCA_963169175.1 of Acidobacteriota bacterium. Taxonomy (GTDB): domain Bacteria; phylum Acidobacteriota; class Blastocatellia; order Pyrinomonadales; family Pyrinomonadaceae; genus OLB17. Next base: position 14,745 of record CAUJFK010000118.1, read on the forward strand.
AAACCATAGGCAGAGCGGATATCGGCGATCTCTTTTAATAGCCAGGTCTTGCAGTCATAGTTATCGCTTTGGTCGTGAAATTTTTTCAGTTTGCGGATCGAGCGTGTAAATCGAGGGGGATTAAGAAGCAGAAAACTGAGTATCCGAATAGGTTTCTTCTTCAAGTCCGCCACGGTTGGATAACATGCCAACAGGCTTATGCATATTTTTTCCTTATCGACGCTCGCAAGCCCGGCGGCCGTGAATTCTATATCCGCGCCGTAACCGACGCAGATAACATCTGCTCCCCAATCGCTTGAGATCGAATAGCGCAGTATCTTGCTGGACAAACTTATTGTAAGTATCCGATCGTCGTCCGGCCGCTCGCCACGGCGGACGCTGACCGATCCGGGCCCAACGGACACGTTAAAGCAGTTGTTCGTTTCAACATCGGTTATCCGCACGCAGAAGTTCAGGCCTTTTAACTTCCGCGGATCAAAAAGCGTTCTTCGCTTGTTTACGTTTGCTCGGATCTCTCCGGCCAGCCTTTCGGCGTCTTTCTCATCGATGAGGTCAACACGCCGCCTGGCTGCGATCTCGTTGCCGTACTGCCCGTCAACAAGCCGCTGAATACCGCCGTTCATTGCGTGCTCACGATACGGCGACAGCTTTTTGAGCTCGCCGCCTTCAAGCACGTCCCCTGAATACATGTCGTAGATCGCCGGCCGTGTGCCGTTGCTCGAAAAGTATCGGGCAAAATAGCCGGCCATTTTTTGACGCGGAAACCGCGCGGTGTTTATCCACCTTTGATGGTCGGACAAAAGCGCAAAATCAGCCGCGAACGGCACCGCGACCTCCGCATTCAAATCCCGCGCGATACGGCAAAAATTGTGGGCAAAAAGCTGTTCGCGAATAACGCCGCGTTCCCAGTCATCCTTTCCCTCAAAGTGGATCGTGTTCGGAAAATGGCTTGCCCCGCCAAATCCGCAGAACAAATAATCGACCTTTGGCCAGCGTTCGCGGATAAGGTCAACGTAAAAATCGATCACTTTCTCAGGCGACGAATGCAATGCGTCATTTGCATTTACCAAAACCTCGCCGCCGCTCTCGATCACCATTATGCTGTCGTGCCCATTGACGATGAACGTGACCGCAGTTTTGGCAGAAACCTTGTACTTTCGCAAAGTGACCGCCTCGGTCACGCGGTCAAACCCAAGGCCTTCGATATACTCCTTGGCCCCGCCGAAAAAGGCATACGGGTAGAAGACCTTTGCCGTTTTTGGAAGCAGCCGCATCGTCGCTTCATGCAAATGGTCCTCATGCCCGTGCGACACAAAGATCGCATCGACATCGCTCAATTTCTCCGAATTTACCGGCTTTGGAAAAACATGCCACTGCCCGCAAAACGCCGGGCCGTTAAACCACGGATCAGTAGCGATCCTCAGATCCTCTGTCTCTATCAAAAGGCAGGCATGACAGACATACTCGATTCTCATCGTATTGGCATAGGGAGTCAGAAATTGTAATACCGGCCCCAACGCCCGACCGCTCCCAGTGAGCCTGAGCAGCCAAAACCCGGCATTAGGCAAGTTATTCGACAAGCCATCCACAACCAAACGCTAATAGCGCGCAGCAGCGATCAGATCTTGGCCTGTCGTCTTAAGAAAGGACGGAAGTTACAACAATTCCACAATATACGCGGTAGGCCGAAACGGTGCAACAGATTCAGGACTGCCCTTGCGTCCGGTTCGGTGGGTTGCTATGGAACAACCAACCGAACGGCGTTTGACTGATGATTCTCGCTGTTGTGAACATACAGCAGGAACTCACCGCGACCCAATGTCAGCGGAACGTTGTCGAGGGAGTGCTCCGTCAATAGGCCGTGTTTAAGTAGATCTCCATTTGAAACTATGCATGGATGTTGTTCAGGACAGCCCTCTCCTACGACCCGGACATATGCGGACTGAGGAATAAAATCCTGTCCTGTGAGTTTAACAAAAAATTGCTGACCGGCTTTCGGTTCGGTCACAACTTCAAGATTCGCCACTTGCGGCACCGGGAGATTTGCACGAGCTGTAGTCGATTTTTCGATCAGCCAACTCCCGTCCGATTTTCGCAGTACATAACTCACAAAGTATGGCCCGACGTATTTGTTTCTATCCAATCCGCCGTTTTCGCGATAAACCGCGATGAACCATTTTTCCAGCGTCCTTACCAACGCAATTTCGCCCTTGACATCGACCTCGACCGACTGAAGTTCGAACTGCTCGCATTTTGTTTCACTACCGTAGTAAAGTCCTTTCTCCAATAAGCTGCGAACTGCTGTTCGGATGCGTTTGCGGTCAAAATTAGAATTGATGTCAGCTTCAGGAGTCCAATACTTGTCGAGGTGCTCCTCCTTGAAGATCTTTGGGTCACGATAAAGGACCAGCGATTCGTACAACTGTGATTCCTGCACGATCCGTCCAATTTCCGCCTCCTCATTAGGCTGACGAAACTGATACCAAGCCAGCAGCGAGATAAAAACAAGCGACCCAATCGCCAAGCCGGTGAGCATATAGCTCCGCGAAGTTGGTCGCGCTTTTGCCGAGCGATCTTCGAGGATTTCTGTACTACTCCGCTCAGTGCCTGAAGGTCGTTCGTCTTTTGCGGGTGTGTTGACCGGCTCAGGGTCCGCCGGAATTGTAACCGCCGCCGGCACCACATACGCGGCCTGATGCACCACGTCGCGGTCAAATATATACCCAAGCCCTTTTACATTCTTTATATAATCCTTCGCCGCATCATGCGCGGCAAACCCTTTTCTCAGCTTGCTAATACTCTGCGCCAGATGTACCGGCCCGATACCCGCCAGATTGTCGCGCCAAACCTCATCAATGATCTCCGACGTCGAAACCAACTCTCCCGGATTCCGTACCAAAACCGCCAAAACCTCAAGCGATTTCTTCTCAACTTTCAAAAAATCGTCCCTGTAATAAAGCGCCAACCGGACAGGATCAAAAACAAAATCTCCAAACCGAACGATGTCATTGTGGGAAGAAACCATAAAAACCCTCAGCGAAACAACGCGATGAAATTTCTTTATAAATTCTTTAATAAAAAGATATGGACACTAAAAATACTCCCTGTAGAGTAGAAATGCAATACCGAATTTCTGACAACAGGTAACGTACGACAATCAAGTACGCGGAGATGTCTTATGCCTTCAATTGCCGCACCACCCATTTTCGACTTTCGCAAGAAGGATTTCAGCACTTTCGAGACGTTCTATATCGCGCTCAGACTTGTGTTTTCCCTTGTTCTCGTTAGCGGATTGGCCTCATCAAGCGCGGCCGCTCAATCGCCCCCAAAAAAAAACCTGTTGAGGAACGCCGACATTATAAAGCTAGTTAGGGCTGGTTTCGAGGAAAAAGTTGTTTTGAATGCAATAGAAACCAACGGGACCGAGTTTGATCTATCAATCGATGGACTGTTGGTCCTGAAGGGCTCAGGAGTGAGCCAAAAGATTATTGAGGCGATGCAGTCGATTTCACGGAACGGAGCTTCCGAAAATAATCGTAAACCCGGCTCTGCCGAAGGCGCCAGATCGCCCGCTACTCTCCGCGATTCTGATGGAATAATCCTGAATGAGCAGGGACCTCCGGTTTACGGCACAATTCAAGATATAAAAGGTTATAACCGCGTCTATGTAAGTGTGGAAAATGCCGACTCACGAGAACGGATTATCAAAGCACTAAACAAGGCGGCGCAGTTTCAAATTGTTAATGACCCGGACGATGCCCAAATCGTGATCGAGTACAAGGTTCTTTCTCGCGATAAAACCGCCGACGGCGGCGATACTGATTTGCGCGTTAGAGCCCAAATGAATGTCGTTTATGTAAAAGGCAAAAAACGCACGATCGCATGGTCTGATACATCTGAATTTAAACAGGTAACGTCAGGCTATTTTCTGGGTCTTGGCATGCGTTCGACACACAGCGAAACGAAACTAACTGAAAAATTCTTAAAGGCGCTAAAGGGATAGATCGAACAATTTCATCTTGACCTAACCGCCTATTATGAAATGGGGCTAATAAATAAAACAAAGCTTCAAAGACAAATATCGTATGTTTGATAACAACGGTGTACTCGCATTCTCAAGCGTATTACTTATCGTGCTCCTAGAAGCTTCGACGACGGTACATGCTCAACATGCTGACTCCCGAACAAGTAGTGCTCCAATCGAAACTTCAAAACGAAATCGTCAAGGAACACGTGCGGAACAAGCCGCCAGGGGTGAAATTCCCTTTACTTTTGCCGATGATAGATTGCGACCGGACTCGCGCAAGACTCGCCGACTGCCGTCTGCAAGTTTACCCGAAAAGAAAACGGAATCCGGTAAACCGATGCAAATCGGTATAACACGTGTACTCCAACCACCGCTTAGTTTGTCTGGCGATAGTTTCCGGTACGAGGTTTCAGGCGGACATGTTTTTCTGATGAGCGTCAGTTCCAAGGGAGCGAAAGCGGTCCGGGTTAGGTTTAGCGAAATGAACCTCCCCGAAGGATCACGAATTTTCATTTTTCCATTAGGAAAAGACGAGTTTTACGGACCGTTTCACAACTCTCCGTTGCCGGATAAGACGTTATGGACTCCGCCGGTTAGTGGCGAAGTGATTGTTATTGAATTTTTTCTCCCAAATGGGCAATTAGAAAAAACCGACGACTACTTTCAAGTGCTCGAAATTGCCCACAATTTTAGCGGCGTCGGAGAATTTTTGCTTGGCCCTCCGGAGCAACCCTGTCATAACGATGTTGGAGCCGAATATGCAAGCATGGCTTCCGCTGTTGGATATCTAGAATTTGTGAATCAAGACGGTTCATATATTTGCAGTGGGACCTTACTAAGTGCAAATTCAAACAATCCTGCTCCACATCTTCTTACAGCCAATCACTGCTTTAGGACACAAGCGGCCGCTCAGTCACTTAGAGCCTATTGGAATTATAACAGCGGGGACTCGCCACCTCCTGGGACATCTTTTACAGATGGTGCGGAACTACTAACGACGACCCCGCTTAGTGACTTTACGTTTGTTCGCTTGACTGGGAGTTTTCCGGGTGGGCTGACCCACTCAGGCTGGGAAGGCGGCGATCCAGCGTCTAACGCTACGATTGTAGGAATTCACCATCCAAAAGGATCACACAAGCGAATTTCGTTTGGATTCTCCAGCACAATTGGATCAAGTTGTTCAACGAACCTTCCGTCCGCATGTGAAAATTATATACCCATAACTTGGACATCAGGTACAGCTGAAGGGGGTTCATCCGGGTCAGGCTTATTTTACACTGCCAGCAACAGCGGTCGTTTGATCGGTAATCTATGGGGTGGGCAGTCCGGCTGCAACTCGCCAATAAACTGGTATGGTCGCTTCTCCCTGACGTATTATAGGGTATCCTCGTACATTGCGGATGGAGATTGCACTTACGGAATCTCGCCCAGCAGCATGAATTTCACCGCGGCTGGCGGCGACGGAAATTTCAGTACGACGACCGGCGGAGCCTGCTATCAATCACCCGTTGTAACTCAACCAACTACTGTTCACGCCTTCATCAACGCGACCCCGATCAATATTGCGGACAGGAATGATCCGGCTTCTCCGCCCGGGATCGGAAGTCCGTATCCATCAATAATCAATGTTTCGGGTCTCTCGGGGGTAGTTACTCGGGCACGGGTTATTCTCTACGGCTTGTCCCATGCGTGGCCGGACGATCTTGATTTCTTGCTGGTCGGCCCGGACGGACAAACCGCACTGCTAATGTCCGACGTTGGCGGATCGAACGAGATCAGCAACACAATTCTTACTATTGATCAGTCAGGAAGGTTTTTATTGCCCGACGCATCAAGTTTGGGACCGGGAATTTTTCGACCCAGCAATTATGCAAGTTTGGACATTGCCGAGTCGGATGGTGCTGAAACCTTTCCCTCGCCAGGGCCTGGTCGTCAAGTCTACACCAATTCTTTAGATTTCTTTTACGGTGCGAACCCAAACGGACTTTGGAAACTTTATGTGGTCGACGACGAAGCAGGTATGGTTGGCAGCGTCAGCCAAGGTTGGGATTTAGAATTAGCTACGACGGGGCCGTCATCGTGGTTGAGCGTTATTTCTGGTTTCGGTTACGGTAACAATACGGTCAATTATTCGGTGGCAACGAACAATTCGGCGCAGCAGCGAACGGGAACAATTAACGTAGGTGGACGAAACTTCACCGTTACGCAAAGTGCAGCTCCGATCTGCCCGACCTTTGCTCCAATAACCGTTGGCCAGACTATTCCCGGAGATATTCAAAATGGTGACTGCGTTCATCCGAATGGACAGTACTATGATAAGTACGTTTTCAATGGGACTGCAGGCGACAGGATCTATATCACGATGAACTCCGCGCTATTTGATACATTCTTGTATCTTTATCGCGGGAGTTATCCTGGTGAGAACCTTGTAAATTCGGATGACGATGGTGGCGGAGGAACTAATTCTCGAATACCGGCAGTGGCTGGATCTGTGACTTTGCCCTCGACCGGAATATATACAATTGTCGCGAGTTCCTATGGGACTGGCCAGACCGGAGGTTATTCACTCTCCTTGGGTTCGCCAACGAGTTCTCACACGCTTTTTGACTCCGACGGCGATGGGAAAGCGGATCTGACGGTCCGACGTCCTTCCAACAACATCTGGTATCTGCTTCAGGGGACTGCTGGGTTTACGGCGATGGAGTGGGGTGTAGTGGGGGACAGGATGGCGCCGGGGGATTATGATGGGGATGGGAGGACGGATATCGCGGTGTTTCGGCCATCGGAGGGCAAGTGGTACATCTTTATGTCGCAGTCGGGGGCGTTTCAGGCGTTTAACTGGGGGCAGGACGGCGATCTGCCGGTGCCGACGGATCGTGACAACGACGGAAAGACAGACCTTGTTGTATATCGCGAATCAAACAACACCTGGTACGTGAACTCGATGGCGACCGGGCCGATCACATCGACCGTTTTCGGTACGGCTGGCGACAAGCCGGTTGTCGGTGATTTTGACGGAGACGGCCGAGGCGACGAGGCCGTGTTCAGGCAGTCGAACAGTACGTGGTATGTACTCGGCTCGGCCGGCGGGTTTATCGCGATCACCTGGGGCCAGACAGGCGACATCCAGACACCCGCCGACTTTGACGGCGACGGCAAAACAGACCTTGCCATCTTCCGGCCATCGACCGGCCAGTGGTTCCGCAATCAATCTACCGCTGGCTTTGACACAGTAAACTGGGGCCAGGCCGGCGATATCCCCGTCGCCGCCGACTATGACGGAGACGGCAAGGCCGATACGGCCGTCTTCCGTCCCGGCAGCGGAACCTGGTACTTGAACCGATCAACCACCGGTTTCCTAACCCTCCCATTCGGCCAGGATGGAGACATTCCCACACCAAGCGCTTTCATTTATTGAGATCGCGGCTCCCACCGCATTTGGCCCGGATCGGCAAAGTCATCTGCTGCTCCGGGCCGAATTGTGGGAACGGGGCCGAACCTCGGCCACAAATCAGACGCAAAGAGAACACGCGAAACCTGCGAATCAAGACGTCCTCCATTCTCCCTACCGAAACGTTTCATGCTAGAATGCGTAGCTGTATAATTTCGGCTGCGCATTTGCCTCTTTACGTTCATCCAACTATCCAGACATTATGAAATACTGCCCTAACTGCAGCACGCGCTATGACGAAGAGATCTTGCGGTTTTGTATGAAGGACGGCACGCCGTTGATCGATGAAGATGAGCCGGCCTTTATCGAAATGCCGAGCGAGAGTATCGAAGAGCCGGAAGATGACGCCGGCGAGGTCACTGTTATTCGCAGCAATTCGGCCCCGCCGCTGCCGCCGCCTCAAAATCTGATCGACGATATTTCATTTTCGCCTGACCCTGAGCCGCGTGAACGCATCGTGGTCCCAACCGTGGATGAACAGCCGCGGCCGGTGACGCAGGCGAGGGCGATCCCGCCGTATCAGCCGCCGGGCCCACAGCAGAATACGGCCAAGGTCGTGGTACTGACCGTTATTGGGACCATTGCGGCAATGGCGCTGGGGGCGTTTGGTTTCTGGGCCCTGCAGAACAGCGGCCCGGGCGAAAACCTGAATGTGAATACCAACTTTAACGCGTATCTTGATAACCAGAATGCGGCGGTAAATACGAATCTTGGCAACGACAGCAACTTTAATTTTAACGCGAACGCGAATTTTAACGGAATGTCGAACGTGAATACGGACTTCAACGCAAACTTGCGCACACCGTCGCCTTCGCCAACGCTTCGGCCAAGCCCGTCACCAACGGCAACGCTTGGCCCGCCGCCAACGCCCGATGAAATAGATGAACCGACCCCGCGGCCCTCGCCGACGCGTCCGCCGGGAACAACACCAACGCCGATCGTGATAAGGCCCGGTACGACACCGCCGCGCATGGCACCGCTCCCGGCAAATAGGCCGGTGGATAATTAACGCAGTCTGATCGAGTGACTGCACCAGATAATTTGTAAGCAGTGTCTTCCCGATCCCTTCGTCTTTGTGCCCTTTGTGTCAACCCTTGCGGCCTTTGTGTTAACGTTCTTTCTTTTAACACAAAGACCACAAAGTTGAAGACACAAAGGGCACAAAAGTACTCGCGATCCAATTGTTACAGTCCACTAGCCGGCGATGAGGCTAACCGCCTGTTCTACGGCCCGGCGGGGATCGATCACGCCCCAGCCCTGACGATCTACTTCGTAGTGCGGCAAGCGTTCTGCGGTCGAGATAAGAATGCGTTTGATCTCGGGCGGCGTCAGCGCCGGATTTGCTTCCAACATCTGCGCGACGACCGATGAAACGATCGGGGCTGAGAATGACGTTCCGTCCACGTATTTATAATATTTCGTGATCACATTCTCACGCCGGATCTTGAGAAGAATTATCTGGCGAATGCTGTGTACAGGCCGGTCGAGCGCCGCGTCCAGCTCGGCATCAACCTCCGGATACGCCCTGATGATGTCGTGAAGATCTTCATCAGGTGCGGCGTCAAGCGTTTTCAACAGGGCGGCCTGCTGTGCCGTCGGTGTATTCGGCAAGATCGGCGCCGGAACCCATATCGACGGTGCGATGACCTCTGGCTTCTGCAGCCCATCAAAGGTCGGTCCATACGATGATCGGTACATTCCGCGCCGCGCGCGATTCATCGAGTTATGATCATCAAGCCCGCCAACCGCAATACAGGACGGCGCACTGGCCGGCGGAAATACAGGATGATGCGGCAGATGCCCGGCGTTGCCGACGGCACAGACGACCGTGATGCCTTCCGCCGAACAGCGTTCGACCGTTTGCGAAAGCGGATCGGTCAAG
>CAUJFK010000119.1 GCA_963169175.1 Acidobacteriota bacterium
CAGGTATGGAAATTTCGCGATGGCAAGTGGCGCATCGTAGCTGACGTTCTTGTCCCGCTGCCGCGAAATGGCGGCTGATCTCCGCTATTCGTGGCCGCGGAGGCAGCACAAATTATCTGAATTGAATGAGATCTGCATCAAAGGAAAAATCGAACACTGTCCACGCGCGGGTAATTGAACTGCTTCGTTTGGAAGCGGCCGCGATCGAACATTCGGCCGTCCGCCTGGATCCCGACAGCGTTTCGGCCGCCGTTTCCATGATCGGAAACTGCCCGGGCAAGATTGTGGTCACGGGCACGGGAAAATCCGGCGTTATCGGCCAAAAGATCGCCCAAACATTGACCAGTACGGGAACTGTGGCGATCTATCTACACCCATCGGATGCGCTCCATGGCGGGCTGGGCGTTGTTGCTTCGGGCGATGTCGTGATAGCTCTGAGCAATTCGGGCGAGACGGACGAGGTCCTGGCGTTGATGCCGTCGTTAAAGGCGCGGGAAGTGCAGGTGTTGGCGATTGTCGGCAATCTTTCATCGAGCCTTGCGCGACACGCTGATGTAGTGCTTGAGGCTTCGGTTGACCGCGAGGCGTGCCCACTGAATCTAGCCCCAACGACATCGACCACGGTTGCCCTGGCAATAGGCGATGCGATAGCCATGACGCTGATGGAATCACGCGGCGTGACAGAGGCGGATTTTGCGGTCAATCATCCTGCCGGACGGCTTGGAAAACGGCTTACGCTCCGCGTTGGCGACCTGATGCAGGAAAGTCCGAGTGTTGACCTCGGCACCAGTTGGCTTGAGGTCGTGCGAACGATCTCGAAATATTCTCTCGGAGCCGTAACGGTCGTGAATGACGAGGGCCACCTTGTTGGGATAGTTACGGATGGCGACTTGCGGCGCACTATCGAACGCTCCGCGGACGATGGCCTTGCCGGGCTGACCGCCGAACAGATGATGACGGCTGGCCCTATCACTACCGTGGAGGCAACGCTTGCGTTCGAGGCGATGCGGATGATGGAAGATCGCCCATCTCAGATATCGGTGCTGCCGGTCATTGACGAAGCCGGGCAATGCGTCGGCCTGATCCGGCTGCATGATATCGTCCGCAGCGGATTATAGCTCTCTAAAGCCGAAATTTAAGGCAACACCACGATCTTTTAGCCTATCTATATCTTTGCCGATCTCTCTCAACTTGAAATCTGGAGAAATTTTGATGCGAAAACTGATCACGATCCTTGGCCTGATCTTGCTTGGCTCCGCCTTCGCTGCCGCTCAGCGGCCCGATGTGACGATCAGCCTGAATGAGAGCTTCTTTGATTCGCTGTTCGATGCAGTGTTTGAGAATTCGCCGCCGATCGAGTTTCCGATCGTGTCGGCGGACCTGAAACGCAGAGGCGCTGAGGCCCTGAGCCAAGCAAGAGGCCCGTCTCCCGCGGCCGACGTTCCTGCCTGCAAAGAGGTCGTTCAACTTTTGCGTGAGAGCAGCGGCGTCCGAACGTCCGTCCGGTTTCGTGATGGGAAGATATTTGCGCCGATAGCGTTTAGCGGCAACTACAACCCGCCGCTCATCGGCTGTGTGCCTTTTGCGGGTATTGCCGAAACGGTCATCGACCTTGAATTCGATCAGGCAAGCCAGCGAGTTATTGCCCGAGCACGCGTGCGGAATGTGTCGCTGAACGGAACCGGAGGCGTCGGCGGGAGTTTGATCGCGAAAATGGTGCAGGGTTCGATCGATAGAAAGATAAATCCGATCGAGGTATTTACGATGGATAAGATCTCATTTCTTGTACCTATCAGATCGGACGTCAAGATCCGGATGAAAGCCGCCGCAGTACGTCATGAAGTCCTCAACGGCTCACTGAATATAATCATTTCGTATGATTTTGTGAAGGCTTAGGAGTTAAGGGTCTTCGTGATCTCCACGGTGATCCGCAAAGATCCGGACACTGCTTTGCGTCCTTTCGTGTTTTTCGTGTCCCCCTTTCGTGAGTTTCGTGGTAATGGCCGAAAACGCTAACCACGAAATCCACCAAAGAAAGACACGAAAAACACGAAAAGAACTTCGGTAATGCTGTGCCGGGATTGCCTAGTTTGTACAATGCAAACGCCTTTATTATCCTCTAGTCAATGGCTCAACCTTTGGTTGCAATTATTGGCCGGCCGAATGTCGGCAAATCGACGCTGTTCAATCGTTTGACGGGAACGCGCCGATCGATCGTGGGCGATGAACCGGGAATTACGCGTGACCGGATCTTTGGCGATGTCGATTGGAGGTCGCGCACCTTTGAGCTTGTTGACACGGGCGGCATTGTGCCGGACGACGAAGCGATCATCCCGGCGAACATTTTTAAACAGGCGGGATTTGCGATAGAAAAGTCACAGGCGATCATCTGGGTCGTGGATGCTCGTGCGGGCGTGACGCCGCTGGACGAAGAGATCTCGAATTATCTGCGGAATATCGGTAAGCCGGTCTTTATCGCCGCCAATAAGGCCGAAAGCCGAAAGGTTGAAGACGAGGCCGCAGAATTTTACCGCTTTGGGTTCGAACTGACACCGCTTTCCGCGGAACACGGCACATCGGTGGGCGACCTGCTGGACAAGGTCTTTGATTCACTGGAATTTGAGGAAGATCTGGAAGAGGAAGCAGGGCGTGAGATACGCCTCGCGATAATCGGACGCCCAAATGTTGGTAAATCGTCGCTTCTAAACAGCATTCTCGGTGAAGAACGGGTCATCGTTTCGCCGATTGCGGGAACGACGCGCGATGCGATCGATACCTATCTTGAATCCGATGGCCAGAAATTTCAGCTCATCGATACGGCAGGCATCAGGCGAAAGGGCAAGACCACCGAAATGGCCGAGAAGCTGTCGGTCATTATGGCCCGAAAGGCGCTTGAACGCGCTGATGTTGCCGTTTTGGTCATTGATGCGCTCGAA
>CAUJFK010000120.1 GCA_963169175.1 Acidobacteriota bacterium
AGGAGATCAGGATAAAGCGTGGACTGAGCTATGGCGCAGGAAGCGGCTTTGGCTGGCGTGCGGGCAAGGCCAATTTCAGTACGCGAACACAGACAAAGAACGAATCGGCGGCCTGGGTTGCCGAGCTTGTCATCGCCGAGATCAAGCGGCTGGCCGATACGACTGCGGACGATGCCGAGTTAAACCCAAGAAAATCGAGTCTGACCGGCGGCTTTGGACGGACACTCGAAACGAACGAGGGAATGGCGTCGGCACTGGCCGAGCTGTACGCTTTCGGAATACCGGCATCGGAATTGAATACGTATATGGCCGATGTCAACGCTGTCAAAGCAGCCGATGTGCGATCATTCGCCGCTGCGGACCTTTTCGGCGGCGATATGATCATTGTCGGTGACTACAGCGTTTTCAAAGACGATCTTGCCAAGCGTTTCCCGAATGCAAAGATCAATGTTGTCAAGGCCGACGAACTTGAACTTGACAGCGAAACGCTCCGGAAAGGTGATCTTAAGTAGCAGGCGTTTGCCCGGTTGAAGGAGGGCGCGAGCAACGGCCTGGCCTCTTTTCCGATCGATCCTCGTGCTTCCGTGTACGGCCGACCGCCGGCCGCCTATGCATTCAAACCTACGTTCATTTATCGACAACCTCCGCCGTGAAGATGAGGTCATCGACATCTCGGCGGAGGTTGATCCGTATCTTGAGATCGCCGAGATCCACCGCCGCGTCATCGACGCGGGCGGCAAGGCGCTGTTCTTCTTGAATGTTAAGGGTTCTCCGTTCCCGGTCGTCACAAATCTGTTCGGTACAAATAAACGTGTTGACCTTGCATTTGGCAAGAGGCCGCAGGAATTTGTAAAGCGGGCGGTGGAAATGGCTGAGAGTTTGATCCCGCCAAAGTTGGGGAAGCTTTGGGAGTTCCGCAACATGGCACTTTCGGCGTTGAAGATCGGGACAAAGGCCGCCAGGCGTGCGCCCGTTCTCGAAACGCGTCAGCCTGAGGTCGATCTTGAGAAGCTTCCGCTGCTCCAACTCTGGCCTGAGGACGGCGGACACTTCAATACGCTGCCGCTGGTTTATACTGAAAGCCCGTCATCAGGGAAACCGAACCTTGGCATTTACCGCATGCAGAGGTATGACAAATCGACTACCGGCATGCACTGGCAGATCGGCAAGGGCGGCGGATTTCATTATTTTGAGGCCGAAGAGAACGACGACAGCCTGCCGGTCACGGTCTTTCTCGGCGGGCCGCCGGCGCTGATCGTTTCGGCTATCGCTCCACTGCCCGAAGATGTGCCTGAGTTGATGCTCGCCTCGCTGCTGGCTGGTGAAAAACTGGCAACCGCTGCGAACCCTATTGCCGGCGGCCAGCGGCTTTTAGCTGAGGCCGAGTTCGCCCTTTGCGGCCATGTGCCGCCGCACGAACGCAGGCCGGAAGGCCCGTTCGGCGATCACTATGGCTATTATTCGTTGACGCACGATTATCCTGTCTTTAGGACGGAAGCGGTCTTTCATCGCAGGGATGCGATCTATCCCGCGACGGTCGTTGGAAAACCGCGGCAGGAGGACTTTTTCCTCGGCGATTATCTGCAGGAATTACTTTCGCCGTTGTTCCCGCTCGTAATGCCTGCCGTCCGCGATCTTTGGAGTTATGGCGAGACCGGCTTTCACTCGCTTGCGGCGGCGGTTGTAAGAGAAAGATATTCGCGCGAGGCCTTTTCCGCCGGTTTTCGCATACTCGGCGAAGGCCAGCTTGCGCTTACAAAATTTCTGCTTCTGACCGACACACCGCAGGACCTGCGTGATTTCAAGCAGTTGTTCGAACACATTCTTGCACGGGTTGACTGGCAACGCGATCTATTTGTATTCAATCAAACTGCATTCGATACGCTGGATTACGCCAGCGGCAAGATCAATCACGGAAGCAAGTCGATCTTGATAGGCGTGGGCGATGAGCGGCGTGAACTTGCCCGTGAGTTCCACGGCGAACTCCCGGCGGGCATCACGCGGGCCGAGCCGTTTTGTGCCGGGTGCATTGTTGTCGAAGGCGATACATACGCGAACGACAAGGACCTGGCGTCGCGTATCGCTCGTGCCGGTAAATTTGATGAATGGCAGGTCGTGGTGCTTCACGATGATGTAAGCGTCGCCCGCTCAACGGAAAAATTCCTCTGGGCCACGTGGACACGCTTTAATCCGGCGAACGATATTTTCGCCCGAAACGTAACGGTAAAGAACAGCCATATCGGTTATGAAGCGCCGATAGTGATCGACGCTCGAATGAAGCCGTGGTACCCAAAAGAGGTCGAAGCGGCGGACGAGACCGTTAGCCTGGTCGATCGAAGATGGAACGAATACTTCCCCGGCGGCGTTTAATATTGTAATGAGAAGATTCTTGAAGTTGGCCGGGCTGTCGATCCTTGCTGTTGTTACGCTGATCACGGCCACGCTTGCCTATGCGTATTTTATTGAACCAGAGCGGCTTGTTACCACCAAGGCCGCGCTTGCCGTTCCCAACTTTAGCGCGAAGCTCAGTGGCCTGAAGATCGTCGCCATTTCCGACATCCACGGCGGATCAAACGCTGTGACCGAATCCAAACTGCGTGAGATCGTCGCACGTGTCAACGAGCAGCGGCCGGACCTGATAGTTCTGCTTGGCGATTATGTTTCGGAACGCAAGTTCGATCGCGGTGCGCTCAACAAACCGGAAGGTGCCGACCGGACCGAGCTGCGGATGCCGGTATCGGTTATCGCGGACGGCCTTGCCGGATTTAAGGCGAAGTACGGGACCTATGCCGTGATCGGCAATCATGATTGGTGGCACAACGATGCCTCTATCCGGCGGGAATTCGAACGTGTTGGGATAAACGTGATCGAGAATGAGGTTGTCCCGATAGATATTGACGGCGAAACGCTTAATCTGTGGGCGATCGAAGACCTTTGGAAGCACCGACGTGTGCCCGTGCCCGAAAATATCACAACGGAGACACGCAACATCATCGCCATAACGCACAACCCCGATTCATTGTTAAAAGTGCCGGCGAACATATCGATCATGCTTGCGGGGCACTCGCATGGCGGGCAGGTAAGTTTCCCGTTCTTTGGGCCGATGGCGTGGGTCAACGACCGGAGATTTATGAAAGGCGAGGCTGTGGCGGACGGCAAGCATGTGTTCGTGACCTCCGGCATTGGATGCACCGGGCCGCAGATACGTTTCGGCGTGCCGCCTGAAATAGCTGTCGTGACACTGAGGGCCGCGGAATAGATGCCGACCACCAGATCTCTTTTGCTGATAACTGTCGCGTGCCTCGCCGTTGGTCTGTTGTGCATCGGTTACGGATATTTTATTGAACCGGGCCGTCTGGCTGTAAACCGCTATGACATGGATATCGCCGATTGGGACCCGGCGTTCAACGGCTTTCGTGTGGCGTTGATATCCGATATTCACGCAGGTTCAAATGGTGTCACGGCGGACAAACTCAGCAAAATAGTCGAGGCGGCGAACGCGGAGAATGCGGACGCGATCTTTCTACTTGGCGACTACGTCTCACAGGCGAGCGGCCGCATGCCTGATGGACGGCGCGGAGTGAAGGTGGAGCCGGCGGAGATAGCCGAGGGGCTGTCCGGGCTGCGGGCGCAGTTCGGTGTTTATGTTGTGCTTGGAAATCATGATGAGTGGTACGATCCGCAGGCTGTCGGGCGTGCGTTTGAGCAGAAGGGTTACACGGTATTGGACGGAAAGCTCGCGGAAATAAGGCTCAGCGGCGGCGAAAAGCTGCGTGTGCTGGGATTGAAAGACCACACGACGATCGGCGAATGGAAAGTGTATTCCGATGCAGCAAAGAAGCTGCTTGAACCGACGAATGGGAAGGGAAATGTCATCGTCCTGCAGCACAGCCCGGATGTCGTGCCGGCGATCACGGGCGGCCTTCGCATAACGCCTGACCCGATGGTGCTGTTCGCGGGCCACACGCACGGCGGCCAGATACGTCTTCCCGTTATCGGAGCACCGGTCGTGCCGTCAATGTTCGGCCAGAAATTTGCCCGCGGCCATGTTCGCGACAGCGGAATAGACGTTTTCGTCACATCCGGCATCGGGACGAGCATACTTCCATTCAGGTTCCTCGTCCCGCCCGAGATCGCGGTGGTAACTCTCCGGCGGGCGGGGAATTAACCACAGAGACACAGAGAAGAATAAAAGGGAAAACTCTTTTAGTTTGTATCGAGTCGAGCAGTAGAAGGCCTAACCTATCTTCTCTCTGTGTCTCTGTGTCTCTGTGGTTAGATCACCTCAACATTCCGCGCACATTCTCGAGGCTGCCGTCGTTTTTGGCGGGTTTTAGGTTGAGGACCTTGCACATCAGTTCGTACACATTTACATTCTCGAACGCCTCCGCGACGTAACCGCGTTTGAATGCGGGGCCGTGGGCGATGAACGTTGCCTGCATTTCCTGATACCGGTTGTCATAGCCGTGAGCACCGCGCGGGCGGTCGGGTTCGTCCATATCTTTGTACCAGTCATCAAAGCGTCTGCGGCTCGTCGTTATCCAGCCGATCTCCGACGAACATATGATCGGAGCAACGCGTGTACCGTGGTTGTAGTGCAGCCGCTCCGGTATCTTTCCCTTCAGCCAGCAGGTTGTGTGCGGCAGGGCCTTGATCTTGTCATAGATGGCGTCGGTCTCACCTTCCTTGGGGAATATCTGCACGATCTCGTTCGTCCACAGGATGCGTTCGGCCAGTTTGAAGTCGAATGAGTCGTCGAGATACGTGGCGTTCTTCGCGTACGACGGCGCCATGCCGTGGTCCGATACAATTATGACGTTAACCTGATCGTCTATGCCCCGCTGCCGCAAACCGTCCATCAGCCGTGCGATATATCCGTCCACTTCCAGTGCGGCGTAGCGTGTTTCTTCCGCATCCGGGCCGAATTCATGTCCGACGTCGTCGGTGGTCGAAAAATACATCGACAACATCGTCGGCCGTTTGTCCGCGGGCAGATCGAGCCAGCCCAGAACTTTATCAACGCGCATCATGTTCGGAACTTTGCCGTTGTAATTTCTAAAATATGTCGGCTGGCGGCCTTCGATCGGGGCCTCGGTCCCGACAAAGAAGAACGACGCCGCACGCTGTCCCTGCTTTTCCGCCGTCACCCAGATCGGCTCGCCGCCCCACCAACGCGGATCCCGTACCTGGTCGGGCTTGGACATCGTGAACACGGTGCCGAAATCATAGACGTTGTTCTCAACTATGCCGTGGTCCTCCGGATACAGGCCGGTTGCGATCGTGTAATGGTTGGGAAAGGTCTTGGTCGGAAAAGACGGCGTCATCCACTTTGCACGCACGCCCTCGGCGGCAAGACGCGTGAGGGCAGGCGGCCGGAATTTGTCCAGATAATCATAGCGAAACCCGTCAAGCGAGATGAGAATGACCGTCGGCCGCAGGTCCGTGACCCGCGGCTGCGAAACCGCCGTCAGTGTCAGAAGAATAAACGCCGCCGCCAGCACGCCAAAGCGCCTGCGCGTCAATACAGGTGTCTTCATACAAAATGTTCAGGCCGTGAGAATTTGATCTTTGGACATTATACACGCAACGCAAACGCGCGTCATTGCTTCGTGCGGTTAGTCTTGTTTCGTCTTGTTCGTGGTGGCGAAGCCGCGAGCGGCGGGACCACGAAATGCACGAAGCGGGTAAACGAACTTTCACGAAATAAAGCGACTTCCGCCGCCGCCCGCTGGCCCGAATATCAAAGGCAAACGACATGTTGGTAACGTGCCGTGTTTTTGCGTATGATATTCGGGTCATGAAACATGCCGCACTCGTATCCGCACTTGCCGTTCTTGCGCTTTTGGCTGCTTGCGATGTCCAGAGCGGGATGACAAAGAAAAGTTTGGAGAAATATAATCCGTCACCCACGCCGGTGATAAACGTGCCGACACCGGAACCGATCAACCCGGGCGATGTCGTCACCGTCGATCCCGAGGCAAGCGGCCCGACCATCAGCGTCAACAAACCCGCAGAAGCGAAACGCGTCAAATGTACAAAATATAACCGCGTCGCCATAAACGCGGACGGCCTCGAAGTAAATATCGACGGCGTGTGCAAACAGATCATGATCAACGGCGACGGGAACAAGATCACCGTCACCGCCGTTTCGGAAGTGGTCGCCAACGGAACCGACAATAAGGTCGAGTTTTATAAATACGCCAACGGAAAACAGCCCTTCGTGGCAGATAATACCAGCTCAAACACCGTCGCAAAGGGAATCCCGCCCGAACCCGCGGGAAAAACAGTAAAATAACGCCGCATTAGCCCTGCGGATGCGGGAACTAGCCCTGTTGACGTGCGAACTAGCCCTGCGGATGTGAGAACTAGCCCTGCGGATGTGATCAACAGGCGTGCGGATTGCGGCCTTAACATTGGAGATTTGGAATTTGGAATCTGAAATTTGAGATTTGAAGTTTGAGTTAGATATCTACGCGGAGAATTTCAGAATTTGCGGACGCGGTCAGGCTGTACCGATAGTGCGGCGGAAAGAGAATGCTGTCGCCCGGCGTGAAATGCATGCGGTGAGCGGCGCCGGCGGTCACATCCAGGCGGCCGGTGAGCAGGAACAGAAAACGGCTCTTCGCGTTCAAGCCGTCCGAGGCGTAGGCCGCGTTGTCCGTGGCCGCGCGTGCCTCGGAAACATGCGCAAGCCCGCCGGTTGCCGTCGTCATCCCAAAATGATGCGACTCAAACCCGCCGAACTCCTCCGGTACGATCGTGGACTCAGCCACCTTTCGATGGACGAACGTCTGGGCGCCGAATAATCTCTCTGGAAGCATGCGGCCGGTGGGCAGCCGCAGATCGTGATCGACCCATGTCTCATGATCCGCCGGCGCCGTCAGCTCGATCACCTGCGTCCCCGC
>CAUJFK010000121.1 GCA_963169175.1 Acidobacteriota bacterium
CTCTGCGTCTCTGCGTTGAGATCAATACTGTGGCCTCCGCACAAGATTGTGCCGCCTTCTTGTTTGGCGAGGTCGATGTAGGACATTATTTTGTCAAAATGCTGTTTCGAAACTATCGCACCTACATCCGTGTCGGCATCGAGGGGATTGCCGACTTTTAGCGCGGAAACGCGGGCGACAAAATCTGATTTAAATTGCTCGTACAGCGGACGTTCGACAAATATCCGCGAGCCGCACAAACATATCTCGCCTTGATTTGAGAACGACGAGCGGACCGTTGTCGTGAGCATCTCTTCGTAGTTGCAATCGGCGAAGATGATGTTCGGATTCTTTCCGCCAAGCTCTAGCGAAAGTTTTTTGAACATTGGCGCCGCAACGCGTGCTATCTCTTCCCCGGTCTTTGTACCGCCGGTGAAAGAAATGGCTTTTATCTCGCGATGAGCGACAATCGCCGAACCAACCTTCGGGCCTGTGCCGTGAACTATGTTCAGAACACCCATAGGCAGGCCAGCCTCAATGCAGAGCTTTGACAGCATGAACGCGGTCATCGGCGTTACCTCGCTTGGTTTGGCAACAACCGTGCAGCCGGCGGCGATCGCCGGTGCGATCTTCCACGTAAATAGATAAAGCGGCAAATTCCACGGCGAAATACAGCCCGCGACGCCGATCGGTTGGCGAAACGTATAATTGATCGCCCGGCCGCCATCGGGACGGACCGTATCGTACGATTCATTGGAAAGATGCATCGCTGCCGTTGCATAAAAGCGAAAGTTGGCGACCGCACGCGGAATGTCGATCGCGCGCGCCAGGCTTATTGGCTTTCCGTTATCGATACTTTCAGCCCGTGCCAGATCTTCCAGATCGCGTTCGATCAAACCGACAAGACGCATCAATATCTCAAATCGGGCTTCCGGTGATGTTGACGACCAGGCGGGAAAGGCGGCCCGGGCCGCGTCCGCCGCCAAATTGACGTCGCGATCGTCGGAATCGGGAATGAGCGAATAGACGCTTCCGGTGGCCGGCTCGAAGTTATCGAGGTACTCGCCCGACGCCGGCGTCACCAGTTCGCCGCCGATATAATTTTCTATCTTTAACATAGCCGTGTATTTTTCGGATTAAACCGAATATACCGCGAAACCGCGGTTATCGGCTAGATGGGTGGAACGAGAAAGTGCGAGATGCATACACTGCACCTCTTCCAATATTTGCAAGTTTGGCTTATAGTATCAGCACGATCGGATGACAACCGCCGAGCGAAGCCACCCTGTGGCGCGTGGCAAGTGCTGTATCGGATTACCTCATCCACCCTGCAACTCAAAATTCTATGACGAAGACCTGCCAGAACTGCAGCCAGCCTAATCCGTCGGACGCTGCATTTTGTCTAAATTGTGCATCGCCGCTTGGCCCGACCGTTGGCGGTGCCGGATATCAGCAGCAAAGTCCGCCGCGTGTCGGTGCGGATGCCCCCTATGTCGGTGCGCCGCCGCAGCCATATCTTGGCGGCCAACCGCCCAGTATGCCCGGCGGGGCCAGCCAGCGGGCGATCATCGCGCTGGTGCTTGTGATCGTCGGCCTCCTGTGCTGCGGGCCGTTTGCCGGCATTCCGGCCGCGATTGTCGGCTGGCTGGAACTCGGCGACATCAACAACGGAAAAGCTCCCGCGGCAGGGAAGTGGATGGCGCAGGTTGGGCTTTGGGGCGGCATTGCGGTAACTGTGCTTCACGTGGTTCTGTACGTGTTTTATATGCTGTTCGCGATGCTTGCGTCTGCTCCTTACGGTTATTGAAAATGGCAAGTTCGATCAAATGCAGCAACGGTCACGACCAGCCTCAGGGCGGCTCGAAGTTTTGTATCTACTGCGGCATTGCGGTGGCTGCCACCGCTGCGCCCGCAAATAATCCGTTCACACCACCGCCGCCAAACGCGACGGAAGCTAACCCGCCGCCCCAGGCGTTTATGGGTGGCCAACAACAAGTTCAGCATCAGGCCCCGCCGGGGATAGTTCAGAATAATTATCCCCCGAATCAGCATTATCAGCCCCAGTATCAATATCCACCGTACCCGCAATATCCACAGCCGGCAGGTTGTCGAACCTGCAGCGGAAATGCCAGCAGTTTGCCGCCTAAGATTGTCGTGTGCACGGAGTGTCGTTCGCTGAAACCGCTCGTGCCCGGATACATGGTCGATAACTCGGCGTTCGCGTGGGCGGCAGATGCCAAGGCGATGGCGGCCTTGCAAAAGGTAAGTCCGCTGAATGCGGCGGCAAAGGTGGTTTCCGAAAAGGTAGGCCGCCGTTGGATCGAATCGGCGTTCAATGGTGTGCGGCTAAGCGAAAAGCAAATGCCGCATATTTACGGCCAGGCGGTCCGTGCGGCTCGGATCTTGGGAATGCCGCATATGCCGGATGTCTATATTTCGGGTGAGCGTCCGTGGGACATGCTTACATTCGGCACCGAAAAAGATTCGTTCGTCGTGGTCGGGTCGGCTCTTGCGGGAAATTTTCAGGGCGTCGATATGCTGTTTCTACTGGCACGCGAAATGGGCCACTGCAAATCGGGACACGCGCTTTGGAAGACAGTTATCCGATTTTTCCTCGGTGAACAGGGGCCGGCAAAGGGCTTTATGGCCGGCGGTATATTTGCGGCATTGAGCCCAAGCGCTCTGATCGGGGGCGCCATCGAAATGCCGCTTCTCGCGTGGGCCCGGCAGGCGGAAATAACGGCGGACCGAGCAGGCATGCTCACCGTCGGAAACGAAGATGTCGCCCGCCGCGTGCTGCTTTCATGGGCGTTGAGATCTTCGTTCCTGTACAAACAGATCAATATCGCGTCGTGGCTTGAGCAGCAGTCTGTCGATGACGATTCGTATGTGAAGCTTTCTGAGCTTACAACAAGCTCGACACCATATCTTGGGCCGCGGCTCAAACTGCTTGCGCAGTTTGCACAAAGCCCCGATCTGCAGAATTCACTGCGGATAATTTCAGATACCATACGCGCATCTGCGCCGCCGAAGCAAAAACAGGAGCCGAAAGCTGAGCCGGGTGTACTTCGATTTAAATGCTCAACGTGCGGAACGGCGATGAAAGTTCCGCGAAAAGCACTTGAGGGCAAGGCGGCATTGCCCGTCA
Source organism: Acidobacteriota bacterium (assembly GCA_963169175.1). Lineage (GTDB taxonomy): Bacteria > Acidobacteriota > Blastocatellia > Pyrinomonadales > Pyrinomonadaceae > OLB17. Next base: position 3,128 of record CAUJFK010000121.1, read on the forward strand.
AGTGTCCCGACGCAAAATGCGGTGCGATAACGCGTCTTACAAAAAACGCAAAGGCCGGCGAGGGGGCCAAAGCGAGCCACCCCAAAAAACAGGAGAATCTGAACTATGGCGATTGAAGAGAACATTACTATAACGGAAACCGGGCCCGACGGAACCGAGCAGGAGTTTGAGATAACGACCGCAACGGCCGACGACCTGACGGGCGATGACCAGGTTTTTGCCACGGAGGCAGTCGAAGCGATGTTCGATGACGGATCGGGCGGCCAGGAGGCGTCGTATATGGATTACGACGGTGACGGAAAACTTGACACCGCCGGTGCCGATACGGACGGTGACGGACAGATCGACACGGTCGTAGCTGATACTGACGGCGACGGCCAACTCGACGCCGCGGGCAAGGACACAGACGGTGACGGAAACCTTGATGTTGCTGAGTTCGACACGGACGGCGACGGCGTCGTTGATGCCACGATGGAAGATACGGACGGCGACGGGCAGATGGATACAGCGGATATTGATGGTGACGGCGAGGCGGATTATACACTCGAAGCTGAAGACGGATTGCCGACTGAGGAAGAGGTTTCGACCAACTCGATCGAGTTTACGGTCGGCGAGGACGGCTTCCCGATCACCGAAACTGAGGAGACTGACACCGAGGTAAGTTTTGAGGATCCGTCGTTCGAAACGCCCGTTGATCTTGGCGCGGCACCAGTGACCGATACGCCTATGGCGGAACCCGCGATCGGGTCAGGTTATACACCAGCGTATTCTGACGAAACATCTACTGCCGCCGCAGATTCGGCGGCGGCTGAAACCGCCGCCCAACAAGCGCATGTTGATGCGGCTTCCGAAGCTCAGGCATCCGCGGATGAGTTTGTCGCACAGGGCGATTATGCGGCGGCGGCCGATGCTCGCGAGACCGCGGAGAATGAAGCGTATCAGGCCGGCGATTCTTCTATGCTCGGGGCGTCGGATTCTTCCGATCTTGAGAACGCCGCGTGGAAACAGGACATCGCGGAAGATTATCAGGCCCAGCAGCAGGAGCACATAGCCGAGGGCGATTATGCCGCCGCCAAGGAAGATGCACAGAACGCCGGATATGCAACGGGCGACGCGGATCATCTTGCCGGCGGCGACGATCACACGGGGCAGTCTGATAATGACGTCTATAACCTCGACAACGCCGTGTACGACGAAAAGAACGCCGACGCCGCTGTGGACAATGCAGAGTGGTATGCCGCTCAGGGCGATACCGACGGCGTTGAACGCAATCTTGATCAGGCCGAAGCATATCAGGCATCGGCGGATGATTTTGCCTCGCGTGCCGACGAGGACAGCGATAACTATCAGGACGACCCATCGTCACTGGTTGAGACGGGCGGCGAATATGACGCCGCTGACGCAGGTACCTATGATGCCGGGGCCTACGATGCGGGCGGGTATGATGCCGATACTTACGATGCCGGGGCGGCGGTTGATACCGGGATAGATACCTCGGTCGATACGAGTTCGGTCTCAACCTACGACACGACGACCGATGTATGATTGTCAGGTTGAGCTGACATCGACCAGTTTTGAACGCGGATCGAGCGGATTAAGACGGATATATCCGTATAGATCCGCTCGATCCGCCTGATCCGCGTTCAACTTGCGGTCGCCTTTTGACCACTTCCGGCCAACGACAGTTCCCCTTGGCAATGATCAGAGGTTAAATCTTAACGAGGCATGAGTAGATAGCCGAAAAGGGCTTATTTGATCTTTCCATACTTGCGCAGAATGTTTAGCGTGGGTTCGAGTGGCAAGGCTTCGACGGTCCTTTTATCTTTGCCGGTGACGGTGGTTGCACCGAAGAGGGAATTATAGATGGCTTCCTCGGTTGCTTCTATAACGGTCAGGAAAAGCGGCGAAATGGCGTCGTTCGCGACCACTGAGGTTTGCCGCGTTTTTGTGCCGGGGCCGATCGGTTTTATCCGATTTTCCGAGGCGGTCGAGAACGCGATCGCGTAATCGCCGCTTCCATTTGTCATCGCCGAACCCGTTCGGGCCAAACCGGCCATTGAGCGTTCCGCAAGACGCCGGAGTTGGCGGTGATCGAGCGGAGCATCGGTCGCAATGACAATGATGATCGAGCCGTCCGCCGTTCGGTCTGCTTCGTCATATGGCCGCGACATGACGGCCCTGCCTTTCAAATAATATTTGCCAAGCTCTATCCCGACAGGTGCACCGTCGATCGAAAGAACACCGCCGAAATTCGACTGCACAAGCACGCCGACCGTATAGCCGCCAAGTGCGTCAGAAA
>CAUJFK010000122.1 GCA_963169175.1 Acidobacteriota bacterium
CGCGGCCGCGTGCGACCAATGGGATCGCATACATCCGGTCCGGTGATCCATATTCCAGAGTTTCAAGAAACAGATCGTCCTCAGCGTGAGTGTTCGAGCCGGCGGCAACGGTACCAAGCTTTGTTATCGCATCGGCAATGACCGTGTCCGCCGACATCGGGAACTGGATCGAACGAACGGCGTCCTCATTGACTGCTCCTTCACCAAACGCCCGCCAGCCTACAAAATGCTCATTCTTTACAATAAAGAACGCTCCGCGGGGGGCAAAATGTGATGCGTGATCGACAAGAAGTTTCAGTATCTCGGACTGAGAGCCCTTGCTGCTGATGTCATTGATCGCGTCTCGAAGCTTGTCAAAATCCGCCGACGGGGCCGATTGTTCTCTAAGCTTTTCGGCCTCGCCGATGGCAGTTGCGGTAAGCGTCGCGCCTTCATCACGCGCAAGGCGCAGATGTTCGACAACGGTTTCGTTGAACGCGCGGTCAAGATGCACGCCCGCGTCGAACCGCTCAACAAGCTTCCGAACGGCCTCATCGGTTTGGGACCTGTGCTTCTCGAACTCGGCTTCGAAGTTCTTTTGAAACTCCGATACTTCCTGGCGAAACTCGGCAAGAAATCCTTTGAGGTAACTCTCGAATTCAGTTCTTAAACTTAGTTCGAGTTCTTCACTGTTCACTGGGGTATCTCCTCCACAAATTTGAAATACGGTTGGAATCAAACGCGCGTATCAGGCGGGACGGGCGAGGAAAGAATATGGGCATCCGCGGTGATCATGGCAAGGGACGCCAAGTGCCGCTAACAAAAAGTATTACGGATTTGGCCGCCTATGTCAAGAAATTCTTCGCGCCCGTCCACCGGGGCGATATGTTCCTATTGCGAAGATTATACAGCGGAGTGGGCGTTATACAGCAAGGACCGATATATCTGGATCGATCTCTTCCTGGATCATATTCTCGATCGCCATCAGTGTTCCGGTCAACGAACTTGGGCATGTGCCGCAGGCGCCTTCGTAGCGGATCTTGAGTGTTGAACCTTCAAGGCCGACTACCTCAAGCCAGCCGCCGTCACCAGCGAGGTAAGGCCGGATCCGGTCATCAAGAAGGGCGTTTATCTCACCAAGCCTAGGATCATCACTTGCCGCCGCCGCGATCGCTCCGCCGACGGCCACCGCCGAACCGTTCCGGTGTCCATTCGTAGCAACGACTGCGTCGGCCGCGCGGATCGGAACGGCAAGGGCCGGCAGTATCTCGTCCCATTCGGCCAGATCATTCTTTTCCACCGTGATCATCTTGTCCATATAGAACACGGATTCGACCTCGCCGACACCGAAGAGGGCATTTGCCAATTTGTCATCGACCGCCGACACGGCATTTTTGAAAGAATGCGATGTCCCGTATGACACCGGTTCTTTTAGTATGAACTTGACGGCATTAGGATTCGGTGTTTCCTGGATGTCTGCTATCTTAGGCATTTTCTGAACGATCGTTAGCTCTTCTTCTATAATGATTGACAATCCTTACATTTTTGTCAACATTAGGATGCCGGCTGGGCGAGGGAGAGATGCATATTGCCGCTAAACGCTAGTGCAAGGTACAGGGCGGTGTTTTGGAATGCCGATGGCCGGGGTCGAAAAAAACACAAGAACCGAACCCGTGCGCGGCGTTAGCCGTCACTGATCCGGTCCATTTTTCATAAAGCATCCCGGCTTTGACCAGGCAGTAGTAAAGCTACTCGGTGATGTGGATCTCTTCCGTCTTGTTTATCCGTCCCGACAAGAACATTCCGCCGAATATAACGAGCAACACAATAAACAATATCAAACCAACAAGATACAACGTGCTCGCAGGTTCGGTCTTAAGATACAACCAACCACACACCGCAGCCAGAACCAGAGAGATCAAAGCCAATAACCCGTTAAGCGCACCCTTCACGAAAATCACCTCCGATTATCGAAAAAGCTCGAACTTCTTGTGGATAAGGTAATCTAAGTGCTCTGTACGCGCGAAAGCCAACAGAACGCTCAAATTGAACCTGAAAGCTCGCAAAAACCTCTCATTCTCGAAACGCGCCTATCTTAACTCTATTGTCCGTCAAAGGCAAGTTTCACGTCTCGCACAAAAAGGGTTACGATCTCACCCCATGGGATGTTCCACCTCGTTACCTAAATTCGGCACTCACAATTCGTGGAATTCCCTGAAGGTCATTCTCAAACCGAACCGATGCCCAAATATCAGCATCAAGAAGCGCCCGGACCTCATCGGCCTGGTCGAACCCGAATTCGAACACCAGTTTGCCCCCGGGATGCAAAAACGCAGGTGCCTCTTGAACTATGCGTCGAATGATCGACATTCCATCTGCTCCATCGGTCAACGCATGACGCGGCTCGAAATCACGAACTTCCGGCTGTAAGCCTTCCAACACGGCCGCGCGGACATAGGGCGGATTTGAAACAATTAGGTCGAACCTTACACCTGCGTGAAGGGCATCGAAAACGTTCGATTCACGAAGTTCGAGCCTCGCTGAAACCGCGTACCTTATACTGTTGGCTCGTGCGACCTCGATCGCATCGACCGATATTTCAAGCCCGACCCCTGACGCTCCCGATAGTTGCGTGAGCAAGGCGACCGAGATGCAGCCGGAACCGACACCGACCTCACAGAAACTCGACGTTTGCTGGCCCGAAAGGACGGAAATTGCGCGTTCAACAAGCATCTCCGTTTCGGGCCGTGGGATCAGTACAGCCGTCGAAACTTCGAAATCCAATCCGTAGAATTCTTTAATGCCGGTTATGTAGTGGAATGGTTCGCGGCCCGCACGCCGCCGGATGGCCTCAAGATAAGACTTTACGATGCCTGGCGCGGGCACGTACTCAGGATGCGCGACCACGAAAGTTCGGTTTTGGCCGATCACATGCTGAAGGATTGATGAGGCTTCGCGTTCCGGCAGCGGAATGTCGGCTTTTCGCAAAGCGTCCGAACCAAAATCGATCAACGACGCGATATTCCCCATCTTCACCTGGCTCCGTCACCGCGCCAGATCGCTGGCAGCGTCAGCAAGATGATCTTTAGATCAAGCCATAGCGACCAGTTTTCGATGTAGTACAGGTCGATCCGAACCATTTCCTCAAACGGCAGCCGGTTTCGGCCCGAAACCTGCCAAAGGCCTGTTATCCCAGGCTTCATATCCAGACGCTTCCGGTGCCAGAGGTCGTATTCCTCGACCTCATATGGGATCGGCGGCCGCGGGCCAACGATGCTCACGTCGCCATTAAGCACGTTCAGGAATTGGGGTAGCTCATCAATGCTGGACCGCCGCAGCCATCGGCCAAACCGCGTCACTCTCGGATCGTCCTTTACCTTTCCAAATACGGGAGCCTTGGCATCCCCGGCGTTGGCATCCGTTCCGCCGCCTATGTTCTTCTGATATGCCTCGCGATGGGGCCCGTCGTCCGCGCCGGCGGCCATTGTACGAAATTTGTAGCAAAGAAAGATGCGTCCGTCCATCCCGACGCGTTCCTGTCGGAAAAGGACCGCACCGCGGGAATCGATCTTTATGAGGATCGAAACCAGCAGCCAGATCGGGGCCGTCAGTAGAATTGCGAGAGATGCGATAATGATATCCGAGACCCGCTTCACAAACCGCTGTACGTCCGTCAACGGCTCGCAAAACAGCCTTACCATCGGCAGCACACCAATTTGTTCGACGCTGGTCTTCTGCGGTAATAAGTCGAACAAGCTCGGGGCAAAACGAAACTCGACACGCTGGCGCCGCCCGATCCGGAGCATCGCGTCGAACAGGCGTTCGCTGCGGATGTTAGTGTCAGTAATGATCACTTCCTGAATATCTAGCTCGCGGATCAGGCCCGCCAGGTCATCGAGGCCTCCGATGACCGGAATGCCGGTGCCTGCTTCAAACTCGACCGCATCCGCACCTCCATCGCCGTTTGCATGGACAGCACCCACGACCCGATAACCAAGGCCCGGTCGCTCACCCAGTTCCCTGATCGTTTGTTCCGCTTCGACGTTCGTTCCGACAACCAGTGTCGGAAGCAGATTGATCCCCCGCTCGCGAAACCTTGCCTGAACGTAACGCAGGCCGAGGTGAAAGGTCCCAAACACAACGAGCGCAAGCAGAAAATCGGCAACAAAGACCGCACGCGAATAGGAGAATTCACGAAATGCAAATCCGCCGCGGAACAGGAACGCCCAGGCAACGGTGAGAAGCGAGCTGACCGCGACCGCCTTGAACACTTTGATCCCTTCACGAGTGTATGAGAACACACCCCCGAAGTTGTAGATCCGCTCGTAAATCAGCATTCCCAACCTGACGGCAACCAAGAAAAGCAGGATGCCGGCGTATGGAACAAACTCCTTTGACCATGCCCACGCGGTCGATGAAAGCACCGAATCGCCGGTACGGATCGAGAACGCAGTAAAAAAGCAAGCCGCCGCCAGAACCGCGTCAATAGCAATGACCGCAGCCTTTGTCAGCGGCATTACCCACACCGGCATTCGCTTCTCGGCCTTTTCAATTTTTATGCGCGATGGTATCGCGGCCTCGGCTGGTTTCATTCCGATCATTCTTTATTATGCCAAAAGCCCGCCGACCGCAACCGAAAAAGTCCAAAGTACAAGGTCTAACACCCAAAGTCCATGCCCGCGACCTCCGACTCTTAACTCTTAACTCTTAACTCCCGACTTTGGACTCCGCCCTTCCTACGCTATCCTTTTCGATTGCCGATGAAGATAGTTATAACAGCTCCGAGCCTGGACGAACATAGGAATGTGAGCGGTATCTCGACCATTGTTCGCCAGATAATTGAATACAGCCAGCATGAATTTTCGCACTTTAAGGCTGGACGTGAGGACGGCGAACGCGCCGATCCCGTTTGGCTGGCAAAACAGGCTGCTCTCCCCTTGCGTTTCTGGGCACGAATACTAAGCGAGAAGGCCGACCTTATCCATATCAATACAGCCCTCACGGACCTCTCTATCTGGCGGGACGCCGCCTTGCTTCGCACCGGAAAACTCACAGGACGCCCTATGGTACTTGCCCTCCACGGCGGCCGGTATCTGACCGACGAGATCGCGAGTCAGCGCCTCGCAAGTGTAACCGAAAACATGCTGCGGAATGCCGGGCTCGTCATCGTGTACAGTGAACTGGAGCGGCAAGAGGTCGATCGCCGCTGGCCCGGCCTGGATATTCACATTCTGCCAAACGCGGTGCCGCAGCGAAATAACGTCGCGGCAAAACCCGTCAATCGAGTTCCGGTCGTCATATTCTTTGGCCGCCTGCATGAATCGAAAGGGTTGGAACAGATCGTCAAGGCCTGCGAAGCGCTCAAGCACGACGGATACAACTTTCAATTCAATTGCTTTGGCGACGGGCCGATGAAAGATGTGTTTCTGCCGCATATGGAGGAAGTGCTCGGCGACGATTTTCTCTATGGAGGCGTTGCAACCAGTTCGGAGAAATACAGAGAATTGGACAAAGCGGATATCTTTCTCCTTCCGTCGATCTACGGCGAAGGCCTGCCAATGGCAATTCTTGAAGCAATGTCTTCCCGGTGTGTGGTCGTAGCATCCGAAATGGCGTCCGTCGCGGCGGTGATCGATGATGGCGTGAACGGCTACTTGATCGAACCGGGCAACACCGGGCAATTGATCAATCGGCTGAAGATGCTCCTTGACAGCCGGGAAGAATGGCCGCAGGTGCAGGGATCGGCCGTCGAGACCGTCCGCTCGCAATTTGCGATCGATGGCTATATCGATGCGCTTGAAGCCATCTATCGGAGTACCTCCCGATGACAAATATACCAGCGGCAAGTGATCGCCAGCGTTTCCGCGCCGTCAGCCTGGACATCGACGTATGCACGCATGGGTCGGCCGCCGATCGCGTCATCCAGTTGGCCAAGGCAGGCAGCGGATCATACGTTTGCTTTGGCACGGTCCATATGATCATGGAAGCCGCTGATTCACATAAATTTGCGGAACGCGTCAACGCGGCGGACCTGATCGTACCGGACGGAATGCCGACCGTCTGGATGCAGCGGCTTCAAAAGGGCAAAGGTGCCGAACGCGTCCGGGCAAACGACCTTATGATGCTGCTGATGGCCCGGTCCGAAAGCGAATCTCTAAAAGTGGGTTTCTATGGCGGCCGGCCTGAAGTTATCGAGGCGATCCGTGACCGGGCAGTCCGTGAACACCCAGATCTTAAGATCACCTACGCTTTCTCGCCCCCGTTCCGGCCTCTCACATCTGACGAGGACGATGAGATCACTGCCAACATCAATAGCTCCGGGACCGAGATCTTGTTCATGGGCCTCGGCTGCCCAAAACAAGAGAACTGGATGGCGGAACACAAAGAGCGGCTAAATTGCGTTATGCTCGGCGTCGGTGCATCGTTCGATTTTTATGCCGGCAATGTGAAAGAATCACCCGCCTGGCTCGGCCGGCTTGGCCTGGAATGGCTCTATCGGCTCAATCAGGAGCCCAAACGCCTTTGGCGACGATATTTGATCCTGAATCCGCGATTTATGTGGCGTGCTGCACGGCAACTCATAAGCCCGCGAAAAACCGGCGGCCGATCGACGGATTGAACCCAAAAGCTAACTTGGGTGCCGCACGCAGGCCTTGTTCAAAGTAACGGATCTGAATTCAAAATAAGTCAAAGGCGATAGGTTAAAAGTGAAAACCAAAGAAATACTTGTATTTTCGAGTCCGGGTTATCACCTTTTAGTTATCAGCTATTCCGTAATCGGAACTCGGGCAAACGTTAACTTTTGGACAAACCTTGCTCGCAGTGCTGCACCGTTTCGCCTTTGCCCTTTTCTCCGAAAAGCTACATAATAATCACGTATTTACGCCTATAGCGAATGAAATTCCTGTTCGACATCCGACTCCTTCTAATGGGCCTTTGGCTTGGGGCCGCTGTGTTTTTCGTTGGGGTTGCGCAAAGCGCTTTCGCCGTTCTGCCAACACGTGAACTTGCCGGAATGGTCGTAAATCGAACGCTGCTCATCCTAAATGTAAGCGGCATCATCATCGGTGTCCTGCTGCTTGCCGGTTCACTGATCGGGAACGGGGCCGGAAAACGGGTGCTGTTATGGATAGAGCGTGTTTTGCTTCTGCTCGTTGTTGCGGCGTGCGCCGTTGGCCAATTCGTTTTTGGCTTTTGGCTGGAATTAACCCGCGCCCAAATGGGCAAGCCGGTTGATGAAGTTGCGGTTGACGATCCGCTGCGAATACAGTTCAACAACTTGCACAACTATTCTGAATGGGTGCTTATGGCCGCAATGGTAGCGGCACTGATCGCATTTTTCACAATGGCGAACCGCCGGGCCGGAACCGCCGCGTCAAAGAGCACAACAACCGATCCGTTCGATTTTTCAAAGGAATTCAAGAAGTCCTGATATGGAGATCATCGAGAACCCTGATAAATACTCAAAGCGTTTTTCCGCATGGCACGGCGACGAACGGCTTAATGGCTATCCGTGGATCGAGAACATAAACTCTCAACTGACGCCGCTCAAACGCGCGTTGCCCATGCTCAACCTCGGGCTTATTTCGCTCGCGGGCGCGTACATCAACGGCACCGAAGCTTTCGATCTCGAATCTCGCGACGGCGATTCCGGTTTTCATGAGATACCGGTCGAGGTCGGGGCCTCAGACCTTCGCTATGCCGTAAAGGATTACGACACAAAGGACGTCGAACTGGATCGTAATGTGCAGATCCCGATCGAACGCCTGCTTGAATATCAGGCAAACTCGGTTATCGGAAGGTTGAATGATGTTTGGTGGAGTATCAGCAGTTGGACCCCAAACGCTCAGATAGCGGCTGATGAGATAGCTCCCATGCTGTCAGAGAGGCTTGAGCGTTATGAGGTCAATGCCGCCCTCATTATTCCCGCCTCACATCTCGGACACCAAACGGCCGGGATAATTGCCCGTAGCATAGAGATGAACGGTATCCCAACCGTTACGATAGCGGTCAACAAGCTTACCGCCGAGCGTGTTCGTCCGCCACGAACGACCTATTATGACGGCGAGTTCGGTGCCGTCGTCGGTGCTCCAAATTTTCCCGAATTCCAGCTGCGGGTCCTGGATCAAACGCTGAGGTCAATGGAAACCTTCGACCAACCCGGCATTCGCCGAATGACGGTCGAGTTGCAAAGCAAGGTAGAAGCCGCTCGCGGCGAACGATAGTTAAGCGAAATTTTTTTCAATTACGGCCGGTCGTGTGACGAGATTCGATCTCATCCTTTCGCGGATGCCGATTCTTATCGGTTCTGTAGCTCTTCACGCCTGCCGCGATAATTTCCCTTTATTTACATCCGTTCATGATCCCGTCTGCCAGCTTTTTACCGCCTCGACCGGATAAAGGAGCATCAGAATATTCAGGAGCAGGCTGTCGTGTATCCAGAAGAGCAGCACCACCTCGGTTGCGATAAACAACATTAGCGACCGCCAGAATCGCAGCCTCAGCGCAATTAGAAACCCGAGCCCGCAGAAGGCGATGTCGGCGAGGGAGTTCGCGATCGAATCACCGAAATAATCAAGCGAGATCGTTGCCTCTCTGTATCGGTTAATGACAAACTGGGTGTTCTCGACAACTTCCCATGAGCCTTCAATAAAAAGCGCGAGGGCAAATCGCCAGGCAAGCGGCATCCGTCGAAAGATAAGTCCAATAAGCCAGAATTCGAGTATCCCGTGCAGCATATGCGTGAACGAGTAAGGGTCCATCAAATGCTGCGAATTGTGCCGCGACCAGACGTCCCACGACCACGGCACACGATCGCCCGCCTCGCACCACCAAACACGGCCCTGAAAATTCAAGCATATCGTAGCGGCAATAGTGATCAGAGCGATCGAGACCCACGGAAAATAATCGCGGCCTGATCTGATGGTGAATAGTTCACGCAATTCGGTGTTTTGGAACATAGACAGAAAATTGTCTTTTGATTTCGTAGGATTTACAAGTCTCTGCTAGATTCGTCTTGGATGCAAAGGCCCGCAATTCTTGAAACCGTCCGCGAACGCAGCGAACTCTGGGATATTGTCGTTATCGGCGGCGGTGCGACAGGCGCGGGTTCCGCGTTGGATGCGGCATCGCGCGGGCTTTCTGTTCTGTTGCTCGAACAGGATGATTTCGGCAAGGGAACATCGAGCCGTTCGACCAAGCTCATCCATGGCGGCGTGCGCTATATTCGGCACGGGAATATTTCGCTGGTCCGCGAAGCGTTGAAAGAACGCTCGCTCCTGCTCAAGAATGCGCCGCATGTGGTTCATACGCAAGCGTTTGTAATTCCATGTTACGGCCTTTGGCAAAGGTTTTTTTATGGCGTCGGGATGAAGCTATACGATCTGCTTGCCGGCAAACATCGGATCGGAAAATCTCGACGGCTCTCGCGTTCGGAGACTGCTGAACATCTTCCGTCGATCAAGGCGCGAGGCCTCGTTGGCGGCGTGTTGTATCACGATGGCCAATTCGACGACACGCGTTTGCTTATTGATATTCTTCGCACTGCAGTGTCGCATGGGGCGGCTGTGTTGAATTATTCAAGGGTCAAAACTATTGATGCGGATGAGATCGGACGGATCCGTTATGTCAGTTTCATAGACACGCTGACCGGCGAGAAACATCGAGTAGCGGCAAAAGCGGTCATAAATGCCGCCGGAATATTTTCAGACGCGGTAAGGCGGATACAAGATAGAAACGCGGCCAGGCATCTGTCATTCTCGCAGGGAATTCATCTCGTTTTCGACCGCAAATTCCTTCCTTCGAACGACGCTTTGATGATCCCAAAAACACCGGACGGCCGCGTGCTATTTTGCATACCGTGGCATGAACATCTGCTTGTCGGCACAACCGACACGCCGGTGGAAAATGCGATTTTGGAACCAAAAGCCCTGGAGTCCGAGATCGACTTCATCCTCGAAGCCGCCGGCGGATTTCTCGAACAAAAACCTGCACGTTCGGACATTCTAAGTGTTTTCGCCGGCATCCGGCCGTTGATCTCGTCGGAAAAAACGCGAAAGACCTCATCGCTTTCCCGCGGCCACGAACTGTTTGTTGATGAGTCACGTTTGATCACCATCACCGGCGGTAAGTGGACAACCTTTCGGCAAATGGCTGAAGATGCGGTCGATAAAGCCATCGAGATCGGTGGACTGAACCGTGAGAAGTGTCGGACCGAGAATCTAACGATCAAACCGCCGGAAATGAGCAGAAATTCCGGCGAACGCCTTCATCCTACGCTTACTTACACACGCGATGATGTTGTTCGAGCAGTCCGCGACGAGATGGCTCAGACCGTCGAGGACGTACTCGCCCGAAGGACGCGGGCGTTGTTTCTGAATGCCCAGGCGGCCATCGAAATGGCGCCGAAAGTAGCATCGATAATGGCTGAAGAAATGGGATTTGGGGCCAACTGGATAAAAGCACAGATCGACGGATTTGATCGCACCTCCGCTTCGTACCACTGCGAGCCGCAATAATTATCTATACGCTAGACGCATGCCGTTGACACGGTTGCTCATATTGGTCGCTATCATCTTCGCCCTGCCTTTCGCAGCGTCGGCCATTTCGCCGTTGAACAGTTCGTCAACTATCCGCGTGAAAATGGCGACCCAGCGGACGAAATGCTCCGGCATTAGCGGGAACTTTTGATCGAGTCTGAGATGAGCGGCCAGCGGATTGTTAAAATAAACCGGACGGCCGAACAAGACCTTTTCCCAAAAATCGCCGATCACAGGCAGATGCGTTTCAAGATCGAGGTCATCAAAATGATGCCCGATCTCTTCATCCTTCATCGCCACCTTGTAAAACTCTTCCAAAAGCCTGTCCAGGTCGGCCCGCGTTTCTATATCCTGCTTCATCATTCTGTCGAAACCTCCGCGTCGCCATGCAAGGCCGCGTCCAGCGTATGCCAACTCAAGCTCGCGCATTTTACACGTGCGGGAAATTCTAAAACTCCGGCGAAGATCTTCAGTTTTCCAAGATGATTTTCATCCGTCGCAACATCCAAACCGCCGGTCACCATCCGATGAAACTCGTCAAAAAGCACCTCAGCTTCTTCACGCGTTTTCCCTTTCATCACCTGCGTCATCATCGACGCCGACGCCTTCGATATCGCGCACCCCGAACCCTTGAACGCAACATCACTAACCCTGTCGCCATCCAAACTCACATAAACGCGCAACGCGTCCCCGCACAACGGATTATTCCCATCCGCCATCCTGTCCGCACCCTCGATCTCCCGAAAATTCCGCGGATTCTTGTTGTGCTCTAAAATTGTTTCCTGATACAGGTCGTTTAATTCTGACATTACTTATTCGGATCGGTTTCGCGCAGTTTTTCAACGTCTGCCAAATCTTGCAGGCGGCCAACAGTTTCTTTGTTTTGGATAAGATCGTCTCGTCCGATAAACAAAACCGGTATGTCGCCTAGTTGGCCGGCAACCCGCCGCATCCATGCAGATTCTGAATCGACACCTTTTAACTCAAACAAAATATCTATGCGATTAGGCGCCACGCCGATCGTGTAGAAAAACCCTTCGTCGGCAAAATCCCGCGGCTGCAGGTCGAACAATGGCGCTCCATATTCCGCAAGTGACTCGTACACCCGCAACGCATTCTCTTCATCCGGCGAAACCCAAACATCAAGGTCTTTTGTAAATCGCGGCTCGGCATGCTTAATGACAGCGTAGCCGCCAATGACAAGATACTTAACGCCTTTTTCGTTGAAAACTTGCAACAGATCTCTGAAGTCTGGATTCACGCAGATCAACTCCTTTAATCGCGTAGGCTTCGATAACCATCGCCCACGCCGCTTCAAATTTCTTTTCGTCGGACTGCGCCTGCCAATACCGCACATCGGGATATTTCTCAGCATCCTCAATTCGCCCATACCAAACTTTGATTCTTCGCTTTTCCATCTTTAGACCCGAAAACTTTGCCAAGGCTAATTGGCTGCAGTCTACTATTATTCATTCATCTAATCTTGAAAAAAACCGGCGCGTTCTCCCGAGATACATGCGAAATAAATTTCCCGAAACCGCTGAAAACCCAATGGTGAAAGGCCGACGCTTTTTCGAACGGAATCAAAGGCTTCGTTATTGATACGTAGAAATTCCTCGCCGCTTATCCCAAGACTCGCTATTGCGCTGTTCAGATTGATGAGTGCCTTATCCATAGTGTGAAGTTCCTCGTCATCAAGCTGCGTGATATCGATATCATCATGGTCATTGTTCACAAAGGCCTCAAAACCATCAGCCTGAAGCTGGGCACGTTCTTTCATCACGCGTAGTAAGTTTGTAAAATCGTGGTATATACGGATTTGAGTACGCCTGATTCGGGCTCACCTAATTCCCGATGCTCGGAATCCATACTTTCTAAACTCGTCACTTTTTCTTCCAAAGCGGGGATGATGTGCTCAGCAACTGAGTCTGGATCATCCAGTAAAAATGCCTGACGCGAAAAAGCCTCACCCTTCACTTCGGGAAGGCCGGCGGCAGTTGCGTGGGCATCGTTATACCGCTCCATAAACAATTGTTGCATGGCCAACATTCTCTGAAAATGAAAAATAAGATCGAGGTCTTTTTGTTTCTCTGTTGACAAACCGAACAATTTATCTAGTAATTTCATTCTCATCCTAAAGAGCCTACCATAGCGATTAGTTCTCGATTGTGACCCATTAAATTTACGCAAACACCTCAATAACCTTCTGCACCGCATCGGCTAGCTTATCTACTTCCTCTCGAGTATTGTAAAACGCAAACGACGCCCGTGCTGTCGCGGGGACGTCGAAGAACTGCATTACCGGCTGGGCGCAGTGGTGGCCGGCTCGGATGGCGATGCCTTGCTGGTCGAGGATAGTGCCGATATCGTGCGGGTGGATGCCTTCGATCTCGAATGAAAGCACGCTTGCTTTTTCGGAGGCGGTGCCGATGATGCGGACGCCCGGAATGCCGGCGAGACGCTGCGTGGCATATTCGAGCAGCTCGTGCTCGTAAGCGGCGGCGGCTTCGAAATCGATCGAGTTCAGATAATCTATCGCCGCTCCTAAACCGATTCCGGCGGCAATGGCCGGCGTGCCTGCCTCAAACTTTGCGGGCAGCGGTGCGTACGTCGTTTTCTCAAAACTAACCGTGCGGATCTGGCTCCCGCCCGTTTGATACGGCGGCATTTTGTCGAGCCATTCGCGCTTGCCGTAAAGCACGCCGCTTCCCGTAGGGGCAAACATTTTGTGGCCGGAAAACGCAAAGAAATCTGCATCCAGGTCCTGAACATCCACCGGAAAATGCGGCACGCTCTGTGCACCGTCAACACAAACCGGAATCCCGAATTTATGGGCGGTTGCGATCATTTCCTGAATCGGATTGACCGTTCCCAGCGCGTTAGAAACATGCCCGACGGCGACGATCTTTGTCCGCTCGTTCAGCAGTTTGTCGTACTCCTCGATGACAAGCTCGCCCGAGGCGTTCATCGGTATCACGCGGATCTTGGCTCCACGCTCTTCCGCCACAACCTGCCACGGGACAATATTCGAATGATGCTCCATCTGCGAAATAACGATCTCGTCGCCCTCCTTGATGAAACCTTTCCCGTAAGACTGAGCAACCAAATTGATCGCCTCGCTCGTGCCGCGGACAAAAATGCAGCAGTTCACATCCGGCGCGTTGATAAAGCGTTTCACCTTCTCACGCGCCGCTTCATAAGCCGTTGTCGCATGCTGCGACAAATAATGCACGCCGCGATGAATGTTCGAATGCTCTTCACGCAGATATTTCGACCCGCGGTCAATGACAACCTGCGGCACCTGCGAAGACGCCGCGTTGTCCAAATAAACCAGCGGCTTCCCGTTCACCATCTGCGACAGCACGGGAAAATCCCTTCTTACTTTTTCAACGTCCCAATTTGATTTCTGCACAGCTTTCATACTTCCGCCTTTTCGTTTATCTCGCTTCCTTCCAAAAACAAAGTGTCCGGGCTTATATCCTGCTCGTTCTTCCATTGCACCGTACCAAATGCGATCGAAATATCCTTGAAATAATTCACATCCTTCAATTGTCGAAAAACAGGAAATTCAAGGTAAGGCGCAACGTCAAATTTCTTAAAGCTTCCGTCGTCGAAGCGAATATCCAACGTAAAATCGTCGTTCGCTGTTGCTGTAAGTACCTTTTTCATCCTTGCTACCTCAACGGTTCGATCTTAAAAACGTCCTGCCCGTTAATTGCCAGGTTCCAGTCGGCCATCAGATCTTCGCGGCGAATCTCGATCCACGCCTGAACCAATCGCAGTTTGTTTTTCCTTATCGTTCCCTCTATTATTTCGCCGTCAGGAATTGATATCACGGCATCCTCGTCGCCGTACTTTACATGAATATGCGGCTCGTGATGACGACGATTATCGAAGTAATACATCATCACGATCACGCCATAAAACATCGAGATCACAGGCATATATTCATGAAATAATTTCGGCGTTCAGACGGTGCAAAACCGCCGAATCAAGTTCGCCCTTGATCGATTCGATCCCGATCTTGTTTATGATCTCCTCAGCGAACCCATATGTCAGCAAATTTCTAGCCAAGGTCTCGGGCAATCCGCGAGTGAGCAAATAAAACAGTTCTTCCTCTTCAAGCTGCCCGACGGTTGCGCCGTGGGCGCATTTTACGTCATCGTTGAATATCTCAAGCTGCGGTTTTGTATCGACTCGGGCGTCGTTCGACAAAAGCAAATTTTTGTTCGACTGCTGCGCGTCCGTGCCGTGTGCGTTTTCGCGGACAAATACCTTGCCGTTAAAAACGCCGCGCGATCGGTCATTCAAAACGCCTTTGTAGTTTTGATGCGACGTGCAGTTTGGCACCTGGTGATCGATGATCGAATGCGTGTCCGCGTGCTGATCACCTGAAAGCATATACAGCCCGTCAACCCACGCCTCGCCGCCCTCGGCGGTAAATTTCAAATCGATATCGTGCCGCGATATCGCAGCACCGATATTGATGTTCGTCGAATTATATTGACTCCCGCGGCCGAGGCTTACTTCCGTAACGCCATAATGAAACGCTTCCGTCGCTTCTTTCTGTACGCGATAATGCGTCAAATTCGCCTCTGCCTCGACAATTATCTGCACGGCCGTGTTTGTAAACGACCTCGCCGATGAACCGTAAACACCGACGAGCGTCGCCTTGCTTCCGGCTTCGGCGATGACGATCACATGAGGAAACTCAGCCGTTCCATCCGGTGCCGCGAACGCAAATTCGATCGGTTCTTCGACCACCGTATCCTTCGGGATTCGCACGACGGCGACTTCCGCAAAAGCAAGATTCAGTGCCGTGAATCCGTTCCTATCGAACGAAAAACGTCCAAGGATGTCACGGACATCATCATCCAATTTCGGCATCTCAAACCCAAAACGTCCGGTCGTCCATGCCTGCTTCCCGATCTCGGCGACGTTCGTGTATTTCCAATCCTCAAGCTGAGGCGTCGGAAAACCGTTCTCGGCAAAATACTCATACGCCCGCTCGCGAATCGTCCGCATTGCCTGATCGTTTTCCGTCTCGATCAACTTCTTAAACTCGTCCGCAAACTGCGTCCTTTTAACTGCAATAGATGAAACCATTCTAAAAAATACCTGCAAATTCTCTCTGTGTTCTCTGTGCCTCTGTGGTGAAAACCGCCTGTCCTAAAACAACTTCACCAAACTAAACTTCTCGTCCGCATGGACAGTATTGGCCTTGTCCAAAATAAATTCTTTCGCTATCTTCAATTTCGCCTCGTTCTCGGTACGCGGCCTTGTATCGTCAACCAGAGTCGAGCGGTTGTAATCGAACAAAAAGTCGTGCCGTGCCAACATATACTGCACATTCATCGCCGCCGCCTTTGCTTTTAGTTCCTGCAAATTACGCGATTCCCAAAGCATCTGACGCAATGTCCAATCCTCGAATAAATAATCCGAAACAACCGGACGGTCGAGGTTGTAAGTGTCCCGCCGCATATTGATCAGCCAAACCCGCGCGTCTTTCGCGGTCGTTGTGTTCAGCGCTTGATAGAACGGATAGTAATCCAGATTCCGCGTCAAATATTGATCACGCGTTTCGCCGCCGAGTACGACACGCAGCGGAGCTTTTTGCAGAAACCATGCCGTCGCGGTCAATATTCCGCATACCGCCGCCGCGCTGATCGAATATTTCGCGGCCAGGTAAAGAGCGCTTTTCCGCTCGGCAATTCGCTCGATCGCCGCCGCAATGCCGACCGCAATGAGCGGCAAGATCGGCAGCAAATATCTAAGCTGCATGCTCGAAAACAGCCAAAACAAAAACACTACCGCCGCGACACCAACGCCGATCCGCACTTCGACCGGCAGATCGGATTTCCAAAGAGCAAATATCAAAAGCGGCAGCCCGATCAGGAACGCGACACCGAGTACGCCATCGAAAAACCTCGGTTCCTCCGGCTGTGCTTTCACGGAAACATTCCATGGTGCCATCAATTGGTCAGCGGCCGTTCCCGACACGCGGCCATACTGCGAATTCATCGCCTGGAACAGATTCGACCGCTCCGCATCCCAACCCGGCGCCGCGCTTGGCCAGATGTTCATATAGAACGGAAAAACCGGACTGCCAGTCTCAGCCCACGTCTGCAAATACCACGGCGAGGCAATCACACCAGCCAGCACCAACGCGGCGAAACCACTCACTAACATCTTTCCAACAGAGCTCGGTTCGCTATCTTTCGCCTTTCGAACCCGCAGCAAAACGATCAATCCGAAGGCGGCGACAACGACCAGCGAAGTTAATTTCGCCGACAGCGCCGCGCCGAGAAATATCGCGATCAATATCAACCAACCATTCTCAAGCGTCCGCCACCAACGCGACAATGTATAAACCGCGAGCGCCACATACAATGCCAGCGCAAGGTCAATATAAGCACTCGCCGCAACGTGATAAGCCGTCGGCACAGAGGCAATCATCAGCACCGCGATAAGCGACCATCGCCGCGAAATGCCGATCTCGCGCGCCCATCCAAAAACGGCCGCAAACAGCAGCGGAAAGAACATCCACATCGCCGCACCGGCCGCCGCCTCGGCCGCACGAGCATTTACAAACCCGCCGAGCAGCATCGCCCAAACGACGTGCATCTCGTTTCCAAGCGCAAGATAGCTGGCAATGTTCCCTTCGATAAACGAGCTGCTGCCCTGTGCGATATACGCTTTCGGCACCGCGAAATGATAAAGCAGCGTGTCCTTCGCCGTCGGCGGGGCCAGTGCCGCGATGAACGACATAACCACCGGCACTGCGATCAAAACCAAAACTACTTTGTCAAAAACCGCCGCGCGTTCAGGCACACGGCTTTCCGCTTTTGCTTCTTTAACGCGGCGAAGCGCCAAAACCGCGAAGGCAATCCCAACGATCAACGCAACTGCAGCAGTCGCCCTCGAATAAGCACCCGCAAGTCCGAAAAAGAACCACAACACCGACCAAACAGCCGCACCGGCGGCAGTTTTCAATGCCAGTTCAAGTACATGCGAATGAACTTCGCTTCGCTGCGTCTTGATGAACGAAATAACAAAACTACCGACTCCAAACCAGGCCGCCGCTATCAATATCGCAACAACAACACCGACAAAACTATCGACAATGCCGCTGCCGCCCAACGGCCCGCCGCCGAGATTTTCAAAGAGCTTTCTGATCTGGCCGATATCGGAACCGCGATTCGCCAGAAAAGCGAATATCAAAACAATCGCCCACACCGCGATTGCGATCGCGGACAAGGGAAGTCCGTGCTTTTCGGTTTTGATTTCGGCCAATTCCGTCTATCTCCCAGCCTCGCGGAGTATCTCGGCGAGATCTTCTGGCACGGGCATTGGTTTTATCGGGCTGACATTCGCTCCGCCGGTGTTGCCTTTTGGATAAATGCCAAGCGGCGTTTTTGTCGCGGCACCGGCGATACGCAAAACTTGTCCGGCCGTTTCTTGAATGTCACGGGTTTTGATTCCGTGTTTGAGCATCAGCACATGGACACGCGTGTGATAATAAGTACTCGTCTGGCCCAGAACATGAGCACGTTCAAGGTGTCGAAACGCGGCCTCGTCGTCGCCCGCTTTGCTTAGTTCAGCGGCCCGCGCGATCTCGGCTTCGATATGTTCTTCGAGCGA
>CAUJFK010000123.1 GCA_963169175.1 Acidobacteriota bacterium
CAGAACAGTCGGAGCCGGTACCGTATCGGAAGTAGTGGAATAAAGTCCGACAAACTTTAGTTTGTCGAAATTGCAACAAACTAAAGTTTGTTGGACATTAGAGGTTTTTATGCCGAGAGATAATATAATTTTGCAGTGCACCGAGTGCAAAGAGCGGAATTACGTGACGACAAAGAACAAGAAAAACACGCCCAACCGGCTGGAAATGAACAAGTTCTGTCGCCGCTGCCGCTGCCATAGGCTGCATAGAGAGAATAAGTAGTCCGATTTTGGATCTTAGATTGTGGATTTTGGATCGAAGAAGAGCGTTCGCTTTCAAGGCAATCCAAAATCGCAAATCCGAAATCTAAAATCGTAATAGGGGTATGGTGTCAATGGTTAGCATGGAGGTCTCCAAAACCTTAGGTGCGGGTTCGAGTCCTGCTACCCCTGCCATCTGTAGAACAGGCCGGTTAGCCTGTTCATTCGGTTAGTGCCGGATGCTTTGAGATCGAGGTTGAGCGACAGGCTGACAGCCGGTCGTACGGGAGTGAAACCGTGGCAGAAGCAGTTAACACGCTGGAAGGCGGAAAAAAGAAAGAGGGTGTCGGCGAATTTATTCGGCACACGCGCGAAGAGTTGGACAGGACAACGTTTCCGTCCTCCACTGATGTACGAAACACGACAATAATCGTGATAATCAGCGTCATTTTCTTTGCCGTCTATCTATTTGCGATCGACAACGCATGGAAATACGTTCTCGACGGCCTGGCATGGCTGGTCAATAAGATCATGGGTTTCTAGGGGTTTATCACGCATGAAGCAGTGGTTTTTTATCCACACATATTCGGGACACGAGAACAAGGTCGTTGAAAGCCTTCACGCCCGCATTCGCGATATGGAGCTTGGCGAGCAGATAACAGAAGTTCTGCTTCCCAAGGAAACGGTCGTCGAAATGCGCGGCAATAAGCGCATCGAGTCGTCGCGAATGTTCTATCCGGGCTATGTGCTGGTTGAGATCGAGTGTGACGAGAAGGGAAAAATTCCCGACAATGTTTTTCACGCGATCAAATCAACTCCGAAAGTGACGGGGTTTCTCGGCGGTAAACAGCCAACGCCGCTGACACAGTTGGAGGTGGACCAGATCGTCCACAATATCGAGGTTGCGACCGAAAAGCCAAAGCCGAAGTTCATGTACGAGGTCGGCGAGGTGGTCCGCATCAAGTCGGGCCCGTTCGCCAGCTTTACCGGCAAGGTCGAAGAAGTGAACGAAGACAAGAGCACGCTAAAGGTGTCGATCACTATTTTTGGCCGCTCGACGCCGTACGAACTAGGATTTTTGGAAGTCGAGAAAGTGACTTTTGCAGAAGAAGAATAACGGAACGCGGACTTTGGTCCGCCCGTTTTGCGGACTAAAGTCCGCGTTCCATTATGGCAAAGAAGATAACAGGTTATATCAAACTGCAGATACCGGCGGGCAAGGCCAATCCGGCACCGCCGATCGGGCCGGCCCTTGGCCAGCACGGTGTCAATATCATGGAGTTCTGCAAGGCGTTCAACGCCAAGACGCAGAACGACGACCCGGATATGAAGGTGCCGGTCGTGATCACGGTTTACGCGGACCGCTCCTTTTCGTTTGAAACGAAAACACCGCCAGCCGGCGATCTTTTAAGGAAGGCGGCGGGCATCCCAAAGGGGTCCGGCACGCCGAACAAGGCAAAGGTCGGCAGCATCTCACGCGACAAGATCCGTGAGATCGCCGAAAAGAAATTGCAGGACCTTAACACGACCAACATCGAAGCCGCGATGCGCACGATCGAGGGAACCGCGAAGAGCATGGGCTTAACGATCGAGGGTTGATATTTTTCGTTTACGGATTTGTTAGTTCAAAGGAAGTGCGATGATGCGAACCAAATCTTTAACAGTTCTTGGATTGACTGCATTTACAGCGCTAACAGCGATCTCTCTGTATTTTTTGGGAGTTGGTAGAGCTCAGGAGCGCACTGGTGACACTCTGCCTCAAAAGAGCTTGGCTGATGTTTCTGATAGCACATATCCATTGGTTGAGATGCCGTTACCCGGGTCGAATCGAGCAGAACTTGATCCGGTACGAGAAGCGCGAAGCCGGAGATTTGACGGCTTGGGGATCGTAAAAGATCCTAAAGACGAAAACGTGACTCTCGTTAAATTACGTAATCACTGGGACAACCAGCTGGCTGCACTACCCTCGAATAGCAGTGATGCAGTCGTTGTTGGGAAAGTAACCGAATTGACTGGGTATCTATCCGATGATTTAACGGGGGTTTATTCTGAGTTTCTTGTTTCCGTCGATTCGTTGCTCAAGAATAGTTCCGAGTATCCGATAGAGATTAATTCGACGATTGCCATGGAAAGATTTGGAGGTAGGGTTAAATTTCCAAGTGGCCAGATAATAAAGTACGTCGTTTATGGTCAACGGATGCCAGATGTGGGGAAGGAGTATTTATTTTACCTAAAATACAATCGTTCCGGTAGGGCATTTCAGATCATAACAGCATATGGTTTTGACCGAGATCTAACCGTACCGCTAGACGGGAGCAATGCCAGCCCTAAGGGCAGTGAAAGACGTTGGGTTATGGATACTTATAACGGTTTGGCCAAAGACCGTTTTATTTCGCTTGTTCAAGAGGATTTGTCGAAATCATCGAGACTGTAATAGAAAATTCTCTTGGGAAAAAAATGCGAAAACATTTACTCAATATCATACTTTTTGCGGTTGCAGGTTTGTTGCTCGTTCAGAAGCCTTTGCCGGTAAATGCGCAAGCGGCTAACTGTCCGTATCCGCCACTATCCTCAGATGGGCGGCGGGACGCTTGGGCTCAAAATGCTTCCATAACGGTAAATATTAATCCAAGCTTTTCGCAGGATCCGTCATTAGGATTGAGACGCATTGATCTAGAGTATTTCGAATCCCGGCGAGTTGACCCTCACGGTAATAGATTCAAATACCGTGCGAAAGTAAGGGACGCGCAGGGATATCAACTAGGACGTTGGGCATGGGATGTTTTTTTAGTCAGGAAACCATAGGTTTTCGAAAGGGAGAATTTCAATAGAATTTCGTTAACACCTGGAGGTAAAATGAAAAGAGGCAAGAAATACCTTGCGGCTTTGGAAAAGATCGAGCCGCACAGGAAATACACGCTTGATGAGGCGGTCTCGAAATTGAAAGAGATCGCATTCGCGAAGTTTGATGAGACCGTCGAGTTGACGATGTGGCTGGGTGTTGACCCGCGAAAGGCCGATCAGCTCGTACGCGGCACGATAGTCCTTCCCCACGGTTTGGGCGGAGCGGCCAAAAAGGTCGTTGTCATCGCTCAGGGCGACAAGATCAAAGAAGCAGAAGAGGCAGGTGCTGATATTGCCGGCGGTGATGACATCGTTGACAAGATCAAAGGCGGCTGGCTTGATTTTGACGCGCTTATCGCCACGCCGGATATGATGGGCAAGGTCGGCCAGTTGGGTAAGATCCTCGGCCCCCGCGGCCTGATGCCGAACCCGAAGACGGGCACGGTGACGATGGATGTGAAAACCGCTATCGAAGAGACCAAGGCCGGTAAGGTCGAGTATCGCGTTGACAAAACAGGGGTTATCCACTCGCCGGTTGGCAAGGTGTCATTTGATAACGCCAAATTGGTCGAGAATACCCGCGTTCTGATCGGTGCTGTGATAAAGGCAAAGCCATCTACGGCCAAGGGGCGATATCTGAAAAAGATAAACGTTGCGGCGACCATGAGCCCCGGTGTATTGCTGGATGAATTGTCATACGTATAAGTGAGGGAGGTGTCCCGCATGCTTTAGTCTGCGGGAGCAACAAACTGAAGTTTGTTGGACAAATAAGAAATGAAATCAAGAGAAACAAAACAAAGAGATCTCGACGCCCTCACGGCATCGCTTGCGAATTCGACATCGGCAATGGTGGTCAGCTTTACAAAATTGACCGTCAATAAGGACCAGGAATTTCGCAACAGCCTGCGCGCCGCTGGTGCAAAATATCAGGTTGTTAAGAACACCCTGGCCCGCATTGCGGTCAAGGGAACGGATTACGAGCAGGCGTCGGATGCATTTAAAGGCGTAACGGCGATCGCGTGGACCGACAGCGATCCGGTCATTCTTTCTAAGGCAATTTCGAAGTTCATGAAGGACAACGCCGACATCTACACCTTCAAATCGGGTGTGGTTGACGGTAAGTTGGTCGATCTGAGCCAGGTAACGGCTATCGCCAGCCTGCCTTCGAAAGAAGAGCTTATCTCGAAACTGCTCTACGTGCTGAACGCACAGGCACAGCGGTTGGTCACGGTCATTAACGCGGTTCCGCGTGATCTGGCGGTGGTGATCAAGCAGATCGGCGAGAAGGACCCGGCTGAACGCGGCGGCGCGGCCCCGGCGGCAAAGGCCGAAGCTGCACCGATCACGGAAGCAACGCCTGCGGAGGAAGCTCCGGCGGTCGAAGCCGCGCCGGAAGGGCCGGCCGAGACGGCACCCGCAGCCGAAGATAATATTCTCGAGGTTCCGCCAACGGAAACCGAGAATGCAGAATAGAAAGTTTTCGTTTTGATCCCAGTCTGAAGGCTGGTTTCAAAACAAAAAAGCCGTACTCAAGGAAAACGAGCGGGGTGGTAAGTCAGGCCACTCTCGACGGCTCGGATGGTGCGAGACAGAGATGCAACCTGCATCGCACGGTCCCATGGGTTCTAGCGGCAGACGACTAAACGGAGCACCGGTTTCAACCGGCAGTCCGGCTCAAACCGGCGTTCCATAAACACAGAACCCTGAATAGGAGATAAGTAAAAGACATGGCAACCACAAAAGAAGATGTTGTTGAATATTTGAAGGGAATCACCCTTCTTGAGGCTTCCGAACTGGTCAAGGAACTTGAGGAAGTGTTTGGCGTATCGGCTGCCGCGGCTGCGGCCCCGATGATGATGGCGGCCCCGGCGGGTGACGGCGGAGCGGCGGCAGCGGAAGAGAAGGATACGTTTGACGTTATTCTGACGGCTGCTGGCGGCAACAAGATCGCGGTGATCAAGGTCGTCCGCGAGATCGTTGCGGGCCTCGGCCTTAAGGAAGCGAAGGACCTGGTCGACGGCGCTCCGAAACCGCTTAAGGAAGGCGTTTCGAAGGATGAGGCCGAAGAGATCAAGGCCAAGCTTACCGAGGCCGGTGCGAGCGTCGAACTTAAATAACAGCTGCAGAGGCCCGGGCGTGTGCAAGGGCATGATCATCAATATTTGGCATTACTTCCTTGCGGGAGCGATGTTAATTCGATATTGAATTGTGATGCCCCTACTACGTGCGGGCCTCCGCAAAAAGCTTGTAAACGCGCATTCGATCGGCCGCATCTTAACGTGGCAGGTTGAACTATCGTTTTCTAGCTGTTATCGTTAAAGTAAGCGACAGAATACGGTTTTTCATCGCTCGCTCGTTCCCGTTGGATGTAAATTTTGATCCCAAAGGGTTTGTACCGAGTGTTTACGGCGGCGTTAGGCTTTAGAAGTGGGGAGTGGGTGTCCGGTTCAGACACGCTCATACAATTCAAATAACGCAGGTTAGCTGCTTAATAAGCGGTCTGGGCAAGCTTCGCCCTCGGCCGCATTTGCCGTCTTTTCTTGAAAGTTTGGGAGTTTTCGGTCGAACTGAGGAATGCTAACAATTCCTGGTTGATAAATCAATAGTTTTTTGCCCGGCCCTATTTTACATTTATGATCAACAATCCGCTACAGACAAACGCACACGGACTCGGACGCCGGACCAGCCAGTCGCCGGAACGCGTAGACTTTTCGAAGATCTACACGACGGCGCAGATCCCGAATTTGATCGAAGTGCAGCGCGAATCATACGACCGCTTTCTTCAGATGGACCTGATCCCCGAGGAACGGGACCAGATCGGGCTTCAGTCGGTCTTTAAATCGATCTTTCCGGTCTCAGATTTCCGCGAGACGGCGACGCTTGAATTCGTTGAATTTCAGATCGGCAACTGGCAGTGCAAATGCGGAAACCTCGAAGGCCTCGAGCACCTGCGTGCAAACTGTAAGAATTGCGGATCGAAGATAAAGGTCGATCCGTTCAACCCGGCGGAAGTTCTCTGCAACAATTGCGGAACCTTCAACGCCGTCAGGCCAAAGCTTTGCCCGAACTGCGGCGAACCGGTCGGCCTTAAGCACAAGCACGACCAGCAGGAATGTCAGGAACGGGGAATGTCCTACAGCGTTCCGCTGAAGGTTAAGATCCGGCTTACGGTGTTCGACAAGGACGTCGAGACAGGCACTTCTACCATTCGCGATATCAAGGAAGAGGACGTTTTCTTTGGCGAAATACCGCTGATGACGGACAACGGCACGTTCATTATCAACGGAACTGAGCGCGTTATCGTTTCGCAGCTTCACCGTTCGCCCGGCGTGTTCTTTAAGGGCGACCGTGACGAGTATCTTGCAAAGATCATCCCGTACCGCGGCTCGTGGGTGGAATTTGAATATGACCAGAAGGGACTCCTGCACGCGCGGCTTGGCAAACGCAAGCTCCTGGCGACGATCTTCCTTCGTGCTCTCGGCCTGTGGCTTTCGCCGCAGATCGATATGAAGACCGTTTCGGACAACATCCTTGAAGAAGTGGTCAAGAACGCCGAGTACAGCAACTCTGACATTCTTCGGCTGTTCTATA
Organism: Acidobacteriota bacterium; assembly: GCA_963169175.1. GTDB lineage: Bacteria > Acidobacteriota > Blastocatellia > Pyrinomonadales > Pyrinomonadaceae > OLB17. The sequence goes on from CAUJFK010000123.1 coordinate 6,676, forward strand.
CCTACGACACGGCAGTGGTCGAGAAGGGCAAGCTCTTCATGCAGGTCAAACCGGATGGCGACACAAATCTGGTCGGCATGCGGGCGGAAGAGGACATCAAGGACAAGAAGGAAGATGTCGTCCGCTCCGGCAAGAAGGTCACGAAATCGGGCCTTGCCGACCTGCGTCATCTCAAGAAGGACAAGGTCCGCGTGATGTCGGCCGATCTCGA
>CAUJFK010000124.1 GCA_963169175.1 Acidobacteriota bacterium
GGGAGAGCGAGGAAGAGGAGAAGGAGGGGCATCGCAAGCTGCCGGATCAGGTTTATCCCGAAGAGGCAAATGATCACGCCCACGGTCATGAACAGCAATGATAGCCGCTGGGCATAAAGTATCGAGGCCAGCGTCCCTGTCAAAAGAAGCAGCACGGCGACCGAAACAAACAACCCGCCTATCCATGTCCCTTTCTCGTCGATCGCTTTCTTCAGCGAATCGAACCGCTGCCAGACAATAAAGGCAATAACGAACGGCACCAGGAGGCCATGCGAATAGTTGTCGTCGGTCCACCAATCGACGCAAAGTTTCCAGAGCACGGCCGAGTACATAAACACGACCGCCGCACTGACCAGCGACAGCATCCACACCTGGCGATGCTGTTCATGTGAACTATTTCGCATGCACCTTTTGTTATAGCAAATCAAGCCGCAATGTCACTCGAAAGCAACAATACGGCTTGGATTCCCTAGTACTGCTCGAGATGGTCGGGCCCTATTCCGAACGGCGAAGACGTCGCCGGGCAGCAAAACCTACGCCGGCCAGGCCCGCGCTGAACAGGATTATCGATATCGGTTCCGGGGTGGGCACACCACCGCAGTCACCGGTTGTGCGCTCTTCGTTGGCAGATCGATCATAATCGCAGCCATGCCGTGGTTTACGCTCAGGCCCGTCACCCGCATTCACGACAGTCGCGACACCGCCGAAAATGGAAACAATTAGACTTAAAGCAAGAACAATTTCAGTTATCTTCTTCATGAATACACCCTTTTCGTAAATGATCCTCTAATACATTGGGAATGATCCCGAATTTCCACGTTGGCCACGTAGAAAGGCCAACCCGGAATTGCAACATTTCCTGTTCGCCTCGCATACAGGCGCCGCCACAGGCCTACGAGAGAAGCGGTGCGTAGGCACGGAATGCATTGATTAAGCAAGAGCGAACATAACCATACTAGACCTTCAAGGCCACGTTATTCTGTATGGTGGATTACACTTACGCGACAATTTTTGTCACTTCTTGATCAGGACGAAAGGAGTATGATGAACCTAATTATCTAAAAGGGGGAAACATGGACTTCTATTTCTTGCTGTTCTCGCTCTTCTTTCCGCGGATAGTGTTGGTGGTTTACCTGCTTTGGCACTGGTACCCCGCGAATTCAGTTCCGCAGTGGGCCGACATTTTGCTCGGTGTTTTCATCCCGAGATTGCTCATATTGATCTACATCTACCAAAATATGGGTTACGAAAATATTTGGTTCGCCGCCCATCTGATCGCGGCGATACTCGCCTATTCAGGCGGAGGCCGCGAAACGGTCCGACGGCGCAGACGACGTGACGACGCCCGATCATTTCTTAACAACCCACTAGGCCGTTTCCGCGATTCGGCTTAAGGCACTGTTTTCTTGCATTTAGTGTAGCCTGGATTACAGAATTTTGGTTCAAGAACATGCTAGGATTCGGTTTCCGAGGCCCTTGGGTTTGTGGGCCGGTCATCGTTTCTAGCGAACATAATTTAGGCAAGGCCGTTCGGATGGATCCCTCCAGCCCGGAACGGAAAAAAAGCCCGGAATCAAATTTAGGATTGCCAACCATCGTTTTGATTCCGGGATCAGGGTTTTTATACGCTCAGCAACCTGAGCGTATGCCTAGCTAAAAAGCGAATCGACAAGCGATTCCAGTTCTGCTGAACCTTTTTTTTCCAGAACACAGTTGCCGCTTTCAGGGTTGGTTCAAACCCCGTTTCGAAACCCGATCCGTGTTTGGCGGTTTTTTTTATTCGTGCCATTCCTAAGGGTAAGCTGGAGCCAGTACCACAAAACGGACAAACAGCAGACACGAAACATACGAAACACGATTGCTTCGGTAAAGCTGCCTAATTTGAATAAACCCCACAGTCACCTGATCTGCCTCATTCCGCCGAAGTCTTACCTCTTGGATGTGATACCATTACGATTATTTCCAACCGCATGAGCGACACGGGAATCTTAGCTGTAGATCGAAGCGCTGATGGTTCACGGGGCCCAGCACCGATCATCAGGAGAAATTACGGATAATGAAAATGTTTTTTCGAATGGGTGAGCGCCCATTGTTTTGGATCGTCGCGTTTGCCTCGATTTTTGCGATTATGACCTTTAAGGGAGACCGTTCCGTCACCGCGGGCACCGTTCAAGCACCCGCGACTAACCCGTTGCTTGAAGTCTGGACAGGCCCGTATGGTGGTGTTCCACCATTCGACAAGGTAAAGATCGCGGATTTTAAGCCGGCGATGACGGCCGCAATGGCTGAACAGTTGGCCGAGATCGACGCGATAGCCAAAAGCAACGAACCGCCGACGTTTGCAAATACGATCGCCGCAATGGAACGCAGCGGGAAGGCACTCGATCGGGTTTCGACGGTTTACGATATTTGGACAAGCAACCTGAATTCAAAAGAGCTTGAACCGATCGAGACCAAGATCGAACCGCTGCGGGCGGCACACGGCGACAAGATCACTCAAAATGCCGATCTTTTCAAACGGATCGAGGCCGTTTACAACACCGAACGCAAGAAGAAAAACAACGGCGAACGAGGCCGTCTGGCTTGGCTTTACTACACGAATTTTGTTCGGTCAGGAGCGAAGCTTGCTCCCGATCAGAAAGCTCGCCTTGCCGAAATAAACCAGAAACTTGCCGGCCTTTTCACCAAATTCAGCCAAAACTTGCTCGGTGACGAAGGCGAACTTTTTGTTGAAATAACAAATGAAGCGGACTTAGCGGGCCTTCCGCAATCGCTGCGTGATTCAGCAGCCCAGGCGGGTGATAGCAAAGGCAAAAAAGGTTCGTGGCTTATTCGGAACACCAGATCATCGGTCGATCCGTTTTTGACCTATTCCGAGAATCGGCCATTGCGCAAAAAGGTCTGGAAAATGTTCGTCAACCGCGGTGATAATGGCGACGCCCGGGACAACAACGCCATCATCACTGAGATCCTGCAGCTGCGCGCAGAACGTGCAAAAATGCTCGGCTTTCCGACCCACGCTCACTGGCGCCTTGAGAATACGATGGCGAAAACGCCCGAGAACGCCATGAAGCTTATGGAAGGTGTTTGGCCGGCCGCGATCGCCCGCGTAAAGGAAGAGGTCGCCGATATGCAGGCACTTGCCGACAAGGAAAAGGCCGGTATCAAGATCGAGCCGTGGGATTATCGGTATTACTCCGAAAAGGTCCGCAAGGATCGTTACGACCTTGACGAAAACGAGATAAAGCCGTACCTCCAGTTGGACAAGATCCGCGACGCAATGTTCTGGGTCGCCGGCGAGCTGTTCAATTTCAAGTTTACGCCTGTCAACAACGTGCCCGTTTTTCATCCGGATGTCGTCGTTTACGAAGTTACGGACAAGACAAGCGGCAAACATGTTGGCCTCTGGTACTTCGACCCTTACGCCCGCGACGGCAAACGATCGGGTGCCTGGATGAACGAATATCGCGAGCAAAGCCGCATGGGCGGCAGCGATATCGCAACCATCGTTTCGAACAACTCGAACTTCGTCAAAGGCAAGCCGGGCGAGCCGGTACTCATTTCCTGGGACGACGCGACGACGATGTTCCACGAATTTGGACACGCCCTGCACGGCCTTTCATCGAATGTGACGTATCCGACACTCTCCGGCACGAATGTAGCCCGCGATTATGTCGAATTCCCGTCGCAGCTTCTCGAACACTGGCTGAGCACGCCTGAGGTCCTGCAGAAGTATGCGCTGCATTACCAGACCGGCAAGCCAATTCCGCAGGAGCTTGTGGACAAGATCAAAAAGGCCGGAACATTCAATGAAGGCTTTGCGACGACCGAATATCTGGCAAGTGCGTTGGTCGATATGAAACTCCATCTTGCCGGCGACAAAAAGATAGACCCGGACAAGTTCGAACGCGAAACACTTGCCGCACTCGGCATGCCGCACGAAATAGTCATGCGCCATCGCACACCGCAATTCGGACACGTTTTCTCAAGCGACGGTTACTCGGCCGGCTATTACAGCTATCTTTGGTCCGACGTCATCACTGCTGATGCATTCGGCGCTTTCGTCGAGGGCAAAGGCCCATACGATAAGGAAGTTGGAGCAAGGCTGGTGAAGTACGTTTTTTCGGTCGGAAATACAATCGACCCGGCCGAAGCATACAGAATGTTCCGCGGCCGCGATCCAAAGGTCGAAGCGTTGATGAAAAAGCGCGGGTTTCCCGTAAAGTAAGAACCGATATAGCCGCAAAAAGGCACAAAAAGCGCAAAACAGGGAATTTCACTTTTTGCGCCTTTTGTGCTTTTTTGCGGCAATTCCCGCTTGCGGCTATCTTTCTTTTATCCCCAAATTCCGCATCCGGCGGTAAAGGTGGCTGCGGTCAACGCCCATATCTTCAGCGGCTTTGCTGACGTTGCCGTCGAATTCGGCCAATTTGTGGAGGATAAATTCGCGTTGATATGCGTCGGTCGCCTCTCGAAAGGTCGGGAAACGGAATGTCGAAGCAGGCCGTTCGCCCGTTGAGCCGAGTTTTGGAAGATCGTCAGCGGAGACATTCTGGCCGCTATAAGTGATGACGATCCGTTCGATCGTATTTTTCAACTCGCGAACGTTTCCGAGCCAGACGTGGTCACGCAAGGCATCGATCGCATCTTTACTAAATGATTTCGGTTTCTTTGCGTAATTTGTCGAAAATCTGAGGTTGAAGTGTTCAATAAGTTGCGGAACGTCTTCTGATCGTTCACGAAGCGGCGGGACCTGAAACGGGATCACATTTAGCCGATAAAACAGATCGTGCCGGAAATTACCATTGTCGATCAAGGCGTCCAATGGCTTGTTTGTGGCTGAGATCACACGGACATCGACCTTTATCGCCGTATTGCTGCCAACCGGTTCGAAACGCTGTTCTTCCAGAACACGCAGCATCTTTGCCTGTACCCGCGGTGACATATCGCCGATCTCATCAAGAAAAAGTGTCGCTCCGTCCGCGATCGCAAACTTACCTTTTTTCGCCGAGGTCGCGCCTGAAAACGCTCCCTTCGCGTGGCCGAACAATTCTGATTCGACAAGTTCTTCCGGTATCGCCGCGGAATTTATCTCAACGAACGGCGCCGCCTTTCGCTTCGATTGAGCATGGATCGCCCGGGCGACAAGTTCTTTCCCCGTACCGCTCTCACCCGAGATCAAAACGCGGCCGTCCGATGGAGCGACAACGGCGATCTGCTTTCTAAGCGCCCGCATCGCCACTGATTCGCCGACCATTACATATTCTTCCGACAATTCTTTCTGGAGCTGCTCATTGGCCCGCTCCAATTCCCGCTGCCGAACCGCGTTCTTAACCGTCAGTACAGTGCGTTCAAGGCTCAACGGTTTTTCAATAAAATCAAACGCCCCAAGTTTGGTGGACTTAACAGCCGTCTCGATATTTCCATGCCCGGATATCATCACGACCGCCGAATCATTACCTTCCTCCCGCAACCGCTTTAGTGTCTCAAGCCCATCAATGCCTTTCCCCAGCCAAATATCCAACAAGATGCAGGCAAAGCTCTGCTCTTTTACAAGTTTTAAACACGCCTCGCCCGACGCGGACGTTTCGACCGCAAAACCCTCGTCTTCGAGAACACCGCGCAGCGTCGCCCGAATACCAGACTCGTCGTCAACTATAAGTATCGAGTGATTCACGTCTAATGAATTTTGGGT
>CAUJFK010000125.1 GCA_963169175.1 Acidobacteriota bacterium
GATGGATCTTGACAGTTGCACCGATACGCCCTGAAAGATCACCGAATCGTGCTGAATCGTCAGGGAATAGCGGGCGGGCGTTGACCACCGGCGCATCGGCCGCACGTGAGCGATAGAAGGCGACGTTGTACCGCAAAGATCCGCTCACCCGCAGGCGGCCCGGGATCGCATCGAGAACATCCTGAACGTAAACGCCGGTCAGATCGTAGGCTGCCCCATTCGGCACACGCGGCCGGACGGGCCGGACCGTGTCCGTCGCCGGATCTGTATTAAAAGACAAAGCATCGACCTTATCGTGATAGTGGTCACCGCCGATCAGCACGTGATTACGCCCGAGCTGTTTGTCGAGGTAAAAATTAAATCCCAGGCTGGTGGTGCGCTCCTTGTCGTTGGTGATAGAGGCCAATGGATTGCCCTGCCCGCCCTGGTTGATCCTTTCCTCACGCTGGCTGTTGTATGAAACCGCCGCCGAAAGAGTATCGAAGGGCCCGACTTTCTGCCGAAAATAGCGAAGGTAGCCGAAATCGAGCATCAGGTTCTTCAGCTCGGCTATCAGGTTGCCGTCACCACCGAGAAGCTGGTCGTAACGCTTGCCGTCGTCTTGCTGACTTCGTTGATATCGAAAACTGAAGTACTGCCCCGCCGAGGGAGCAAAATTAGTATGCACAGTCCCGCTGTACTGGGTAAAAGCCGTGTCTGGCAGGCGGTCGCTGCCGATGATATTCGATGGCAATCCAAGAAATCGTGTGATCGCTGAGTGGCTGTCGATACCACCGCCCGGCCTCAGTGTGTTGATGCGCCTGGCCGCAAGATTGGTCAAGATTCCGAAGCGTTCCGTTCCGTATCCAACAAGAGCGTTTCCACCGAACAAACGGTCGGCACTTGTGTAGCCGGCTGCAAATTCGCCGTTCCAATTCGGATCAGCAAAGCCCATTTCCGGCTGACGTGAATTCAAATGAAGGCTGCCGCCGAGGCCATCCGAGCCGAACTGGGCGGTGTTAGGACTCCGCTGGACCTCGATGGAGCGAACCGCGGTCGCTTCATTAAGATTGAAGAAAGTATTAATGCCGCCGCGTTGGGTCGAATACGTGTAACGGATTCCGACCACATAAACACCGACCACGCACAGGCCGCGAACCAGGACCGCTCCGATCGTCGGGCTGGTCCGCTGAAGCGAAATGCCGGTCTCCTCGTCCGCCGCCTGAGCGATCACCGCTGTTGCGCGCTGAGTGAGCGCATCGGCGGAAATGATATTTAAGGGCTGCGAAGCCTTTTCTTTTTCGACCGCGACGCCCGTATCCGCCGTGACAGTGACATGCTCTTCAGGAATGCTTACGCCAAGTTGAACCTCAAGGGCCGACGCGCCCGAATGGCCTGGCGCGACCTTCAGGGCCTGGCTGCGGGAAACAAAGCCGGACCTTGAGACAAGAACAACATAGCTACCCTCCGGTACGCCGCGAAATTCAAACGTGCCGGCCGCCGCGGTCTGGGTTGACCGAAGTACAATGTTCTGCGGGCTGAGAAGCCGCACATCAGCTTCAGGGATGCCTCTACCGGAAATGTCGCGGACCACACCCGAGACATTCTCGTCAGAGATGGCCTGAGCAAAAGCCGAAAAAGCAGACAGGAGGCAAAGGAACACGGTTCGAAATACGATCTTAGGTTTCATTGACGCTAAAGCTCTGCGGATCGATCTAACACCTGTCACCCGGAAGATGCGGCCGAAAGGACTATTCGCTATAAAATGTCGCAACGCTGGTTGGGGTTTCGTAACAGCGGACCTTATACACTTTTACACGCTCATCGCCGACGCGGGTATTTAGGTATTCGACAAAGTACCTGGCGATATTCTCGGCCGATGGATTTAGTTCTTCGTCGAACGGAGGAAGCTCGTTCAAATTTCGATGATCGAGATACGCGACGATCTCATCCGCCGCTTTTTTTAGATCGCCAAAATCTATCAACAGGCCGATGTTGTTCAATTCTTCGCCTTTGGCAAAGATCTCAACCTTGTAATTGTGCCCGTGCAAATTCTCACACTTCCCCTTATACCCGCGCAGCTGATGCGCCGATGAGAAATTGCGTTCTATCATTACTTCGTAGAATCCAGACATGCTTGTAAAAGAACCAAACGTGCTTCCAGTAAAGTGCAAATTGCCCGGCCCCGAAAGCACCAAAGGTGCGTCGTAATCCAGCCAGGGCATTCGGCCCTGGAGGCTTGTTTAATTGAACTCAAAGCCCTGAAAGGGCGGCATATTTCAATCCCAAACATATTCCTCATCATATTCCACGCCATGCTTGGTCAACAATCCGCGAAATTCATTTTCAAAGGTCGACTTCTTGTGATGCTCTTTTTGATCGCGAATATAACCGGCGACGCCCTCGACCTTCGAGCGGCTGACTGAAAACGCTCCATAGCCAGCTTGCCATGCAAATTCGCGAAACTCAGGGCCTTTCGTTTTTATCCATTTTGATGTGCTGGTTTTAACCGCTTCGACGACACTTGCAATTGTCCAGGTGCGCGACAACCGTAGCAGAATATGTACATGATCTTCGATGCCACCGATGACCGTACCAGCAGAATTGCATTTATCGTAAAGCACCTTGGCCATGTAGGTGTAGAGTTCATGCGCGATCGATTCATGAATGAATCTTTGCCCGTTTTGGTTGAAAAAACAAGATGAATATAGATCTGTGAAAGGGATTGTGGCATGATGACTTTACTCCGCCGCGTTGCGGCTTTGAGCCTGCTTTTGAATCCCCGGGGCCGTTGGCCCCGGCTGGATTACAATCGCACCTTTGGTGCTCATTCGACTTTTTGTTTCTTTTCCCAGGGACGTTGCCCCTGGCTAAATTACCATCGCACCTTTGGTGCTGATTCGAATTTTGTTCTTTTCCCAGCGGCGATGCTTCTGGCTAAATTACCATCGCACCTTTGGTGCTAAATTCTAGCGCCTTTTGTTTCTGTATCGGAATTGCTGGAAAACAGTGTCCGCTCAATATCCGCTATATCACTCGTTATCCTCATCCTCGGCAAGCTTTGCAGAAAATCCCGGCCGTAGCCTTTTGTTCGCAATCTTGGATCTAGTAGTGCGATAACGCCGCGGTCGGTGGTCGAGCGGATAAGGCGGCCGATGCCTTGTTTTAGGGTGATGATGGCCTGCGGGACGCTGTAATCGAAGAAGGACCTGCCGCCGGATTCGTCGATGAAACGGGTGCGTGCCGCGACGACAGGATCGCTTGGGACGGCGAACGGCAGTTTGTCTATTATCACGCACGAAAGCTGCTCGCCCTGAACATCGACGCCTTGCCAAAAGCTGGACGTGGCAAAGAGGACGGCATTCGGCGTTTCGCGGAACCTGTCGAGCAGGCCCGCCTTTGACATCAAACCCTGCAAGAAACACTTGTATCCGACTCGTGACGAGACTATCTCATATAGCGCGTTCATTGATTGAAAACTGGTGCAAAGCACAAATGCCCGTCCGTCGGTCGCTTTTAAGATCTTGACGATCTCTCCGGCGGCCAACTGGGTAAATTCGGACGAGCGCGGATCGGGCATCGCTCTCGGCAAATAGAGTATCGCCTGGTTCTCATAATCAAATGCGCTCGGTGCCTCAAACCCGCTTGTCTTTGCTGTGTCCAGGCCGAGGCGGTCGCGGATGAAATCAAATTTTCCATTGCTCGAAAGGGTTGCGGAAGTCAAAATGCAGGTCTCGACCTTTTCGAACAACTTCTCCCTCAGCAATTCGGAAACATCGACCGGCGACGCCCGCAGGAACATGCCTTTTCCTCGTTTTTCGAGCCAATAGACATAATTCTTCTCGGCCTGCGTTGTCACAAAGTCCAGATCGAAACGGGCCTGACGAGTGCGGCGAACGAGGCTGTCCGCCTCAGGGACCGTTTCACTGAACTCGGCTACGCTTGTCTCAAGCCGCTTAAGTGCCGAATCAAGCGCGTAGCAAGCTTCACCCAGCGGTGTCGGCTGTGTTTCGCCGGAAGTTGTCCGTTGGGCAAATGCTTCAAGATAGAGCGGAAACCGGCCGTCAAAACGGGCTTCTGTGAAGCGGATCCAGAACTGGTCAGATAGGCCCGCGATCTTTGAGGCGATCCTGTCAATTTCGCGTGTCGCATTCGCGTCCGTGAGCGGCAGCGTGGCGGCGTCGCGGGCAAGCTCGTCAACTTGAAAATTGGAAACTTGAAATCCAAAATAATCAGCCGCGATGTCTTCGATCAAATGGGCTTCGTCAAAGATGACGGCGGAGTAATCGGGTATGACCTTGCCAAACTGATTGCCGCGAACTGAAAGATCAGCAAAGAAAAGGTGGTGATTGACAACGATGATGTCGGCGGCGTCGGCATTAGCACGCATTCGGGTAATAAAACACGGCTCAAAATCCGGGCATTTCTGGCCGATGCACGTTTCACCTTTCGCATTAATTCGGCTCCAGAACGAAAGGTCTTCAGGCAGATCGACCAGCTCACGCCGGTCGCCTGTACTTGTCTCGCGGCTCCAGCGGGCAACGCGGTCAAAATGCCCAAGTTGATCAAGGCCGTCGAGAATCGGCTGGCTGCCGGCCTTATGAATGCGGTATAGGCACGCATAGTTCGACCGGCCCTTCATATACGCCGCCGTAAACTTGCCCGGGAGCACCTTCTGCAGGAATGGAACATCTTTCTCCATCAATTGTTCCTGAAGATTTTTGGTACCGGTTGATATAACGATACGCTTTTTCTTTCCTATCGAGGCTGAGATCGCAGGAATAAGATAAGCAAGCGTCTTCCCGGTCCCGGTGCCGGCTTCGACCAGGAGGTGGCGCTTTTCCTCAAACGCCTTCGCGACCGCCTCTGCCATGGCAACCTGGCCGGCACGATATTCGTACTTATCGTGAAACCTGGCGATCAGCCCGCCGGGCCCAAATACTTTTTCTAGATAATCCTTCTGCATGCGAGAGTTAGAAATTCATTGACTTAGATGCCGCATTTTGGTACAAAACTCTTTTGATCGTAACGAAAACAATGATGCAAGGCCTACAGGAATTCTCCCCTTTCAGCGAAAGCTGTACCTGAATTTCCAATCTGTCCAAATCATTCTAAATAGTAGATCGAATGACGGGGCGATGTCGAAGCGCGGTTGTGCTTTGGCCGAATTTGACTGGGAATTCCGCGCGATTGCGACTATTAAATAGCTGTTATAGGGATCGCCGCATCCGAATTTCGCGGCCGGAAGGATGGATCAACGCATGAATCAACCTGGAAGCGCCCGATCGGGGCGGAGTGTTCTGTTAGGCCTGGCTTTTTTGAGTGCCTTAAGTGCGATCATTATTTTACCGTTCTGGTTCGGTGCCGAGGCGAGCCGACCGGCCGATGGTAAGGGGCTGTTTACGAAGCCATCAAGCCGCGATAATGATCTTCCGAATTATGACATCAGGGCCGACAAATCAGCCTTTGAGAAGCTTGCGGTTTACCGGAATGAGCTGAATCGAAGTGCATCACAGGTGGCGGATAAACGCGACGAACTCGTCCGCGGCGAAGACAAACTCAAGGCGAAGGTCCCGACCCTAAAGATCGAATATAGTCCTGAGATCAGAACGCCTGAGGTTATCACGCCCGATCCGGGCCTTGGGCGTTCTTTCCTTTCGCGGCCGACGCAAGAGAAGCGGTCACTAGCCCTAAAAGGCTTTTTGACTGAGAACAAAGGCCTTATCGGGGCGACGGAAAGCCAGATCGACGACCTTAAGCTTTTTGCCGAATATAAAAATCCCGACGGCAATCTCAGCTTTGTTGAATATAGCCAGAGTGTGAATGGCATTCCCGTTTTCCGCGGCAGCGTAAAAGCTGCCTTTACGCACGAAGGCGAGATCATCCGCGTCATCAACAATTTTGCTCCGGGGCTTGATTACACAGCTCTATCGTCCGATTTCGGCAGCCCTGAAGCCGCACTCACGGCAGCCGCCCGTCACATCAACCATGAACTCAAGGCGAACGAATCTTCGCGGGATGCCGAGCGTTCCAGCGGGCTGAAAACTTATTTTGGCCAGGGCGAATGGGCACCGACCGCCGAAAAGATCTATTTCCCTACCGAGCCCGGCATTGCGGTCCCGGCGTGGCGTGTGCTTATCTGGCAGCCGGTCAGCTCATATTACGTGATAGTGGATGCCGCAAGCGGCGAGATGCTGTGGCGCAAGAACATAACCGAAGACCAAACCCAGTCGAGCAGCTTTGAGGTATATACCAATCCAAACGCGATGATCAACGTTGCGGACAGCCCCGCACCGCTTGCACCAACAGTATTCAACCCGAATTTCGGAACACAGGGTTCGCCGATAGCCCGTACAAGCATTTCACGCATCGGCAATGAAGCGCCGTATTCCTTCAATAACAATGGTTGGATCAACGATGCTACCAATCTTACTGATGGAAATAATGTTGAATCGGGCCTCGACCTCGGAGCACCGGACGGCATAGATGGCGGATCGCAGGCCACGGGGATTCCCTACCGTGTTTTCACCTCCGCATGGAATCCGCCGCCGGGCGGCGCCGACCCTCCGGACCTGCCGGAAGCACGGCGCGGAGCTGTGATTCAGCAGTTCTACATAATGAACTGGTACCACGACGAACTCTACAGGCTAGGATTTACGGAGGCGGCAAGGAATTTCCAGAACAGCAATTTTGGCCGCGGCGGCGTAGGCAATGACCGTGTTTCCGCCGAAGGGCAGGATTTCGCCTCAACAAACAACGCCAATTTTTCCACTCCGGCAGATGGCAATCGCGGCAGAATGCAGATGTTCGTATTCACCGGCCCGTCGCCGGACCGCGACGGCACCGGCGATGCAGAGATAATTATCCATGAGGCGACGCATGGAACATCCAACCGGCTGCATGGGAACGCCGACGGGCTTGTAGATAACATGGCCCGTGCAATGGGCGAAGGATGGTCTGATTTCTATGCGCACAGCCTGCTTTCGGAACCGGGCGATCCACTGAACGGGACATATCCGCTGACCGGCTATCTGATGCAGAACGGCTTTGGCGCGGTAGGAAATGCCAATTACTACTACGGCATCAGGCGTTTCCCAAAATCGATAATGTCCTCGACCGGCGGGCCGCAAAACCGGCCGTTCAACCCGCTAACGTTCGCCGATATCGATCAAACAAAGCTCAATACCTCTGACGGAGCGTTTCCCGCCATGTTCGGCGCTCACATATCGCCTGACGCCGACCAGGCACATGCCGCGGGCGAGGTTTGGAGCAGCGCGCTTTGGGAAGTGAGGGCAAAGTTCATTCAGCGGCTCGGGTGGGCAAATGGCAATCGCCGCGTCCTGCAGTTGGTGACTGACGCGATGAAGGTCTCGCCGCTCAATCCAACGTTTCTTCAGGCACGGGACGCGATAGTCAGTGTCGCTATCGGCAGCGCGACGACACAAGCCCAGCGCGAGGATGCGTCGGACGTTTGGGCAGGTTTCGCGATTCGCGGAATGGGCATCAACGCAAGCATTCAGAACACCGGCGGTTTTTCCGGCGGCGGAACGACACGCGTGACCGAGTCATTCGACAGGCCGAACCTTTTACAGGTACCAAAATTCTCGGTATCTGATTCGCTGGGTGTTAATGACGGCATCTTCGTGCCGGGCGAAACGCTGACGATCAGCGCGGCCCTGACCAACATTACCGGCCAAACCGCTAACGCGGTCAACGCCGACATCCCGGGGGCGACCTCAGCGGGCTATGGCACGATACCTGATGCCTCGACGGTCTCACGCAATTTCACGTATGTTGTGCCGCCAAATACCTGCGGAAATCTGATAAACCTGACGATGAACGTCACCAGCAGCCTTGGTGCGAAGACGTTTCCGTTGCCGCTGCCGATAGGCCTGAAATCGACAACACTATCTGAGAACTTCGATTCGGTCGGCGCGCCAAACCTTCCGTCCGGGTGGACGACAACCGTAGAAAGCGGCGGCGGAGCATTTACGACATCGAACCAGGCGGCGGACACAGCGCCGAACTCCGCCTTTGCACCGAACGCGAATGTTACCGGAGCATCTTCGCTGGTGTCGCCGCTGATCGCGGTAAATTCGCAGATCGCGACTGTTTCGTTCCGTCATCGCTATCTGGTCGAAACGCCGTTTGATGGCGGAGTTCTTGAGATCAGCATCGGCGGTGGTGGATTTCAGGACATCATTGCCGCGGGCGGTTCCTTTACTGAGGGCGGATACGACGGTACCTTGAGTGCCGGCAACGGGAGCAACCCACTTTCAGGCAGGCCGGCATGGACCGGAAACCGAAGCAGCTTTTTCACGACAACGGTACAATTGCCGCCGTCCGCAAACGGACAAAATGTACAGCTTCGGTGGCGTCTCGGTACGGATTCCAACACGGGTACGGATTTTGGCTATATCGGCTGGTATATCGACAGTGTTAATGTGCGTGCCACAAGTACCTGCTCATTTGTCCCGACAGGAGTTCGGTCGCGGGCAGACTTTGACGGCGATGGAAAGACAGATATGTCGGTGTTCAGGCCTTCGGAGGGAAATTGGTATCTGGCAAGATCGCAGGCCGGGCTTTTTGCAATGACCTGGGGCGTAAGTACCGACACGCTTGTTCCCGGAGATTATGACGGCGACGGCAAGGCGGACATGGCCGTATTTCGCCCAACCTTAGGCGATACGCCTGATTTCTATATCGTCAACAGCAACGGCTTTGTGTTTGAATCGGTTGCGTGGGGCAATCCGGGTGATAAACCTGTGATCGGCGATTACGACGGCGATGGACAAGACGACATAGCTGTCTATCGAAGTTCCGACAACACCTGGTATGTGATAAAAAGTTCGGGCGGCCTTGATTTCACGCAATTCGGGCAGGCGGGCGATGTACCTGTCCCGGGCAAGTTTGACGGCGACAGCAAGACGGACCGGGCTGTTTACCGAAACGGGGCGTGGGTCATTTCGTACAGCACCGGCGGTTCATCGACCGTAAACTGGGGGGCGGCTGGTGATATACTCGTCCCCGCGGACTATGACGGCGACAACCGCGACGATGTAGCGGTATGGCGGCCGTCAGATGGTGTCTGGTATATTCGCCAGAGTTCGAATGATAATTTTGTCTCGCTCCAATGGGGCCAGTCGGGCGACGTTCCGGCACCCGGCGATTTCGATGGAGACGGCCGCGATGACCCAACCGTCTATCGAGGCGGCCTGTGGTATATGGTCCGGTCAACCCAAGGGCTAGGCCTCGGCGATTGGGGCGTCCCGACGGACATCCCAGTCCCGGCAAAATATCTGCCGTAGAGGCTTGGCTCAACTGGCCGCGAAGCGGCGCCAATACGGTAG
Organism: Acidobacteriota bacterium; assembly: GCA_963169175.1. Classification (GTDB taxonomy): domain Bacteria; phylum Acidobacteriota; class Blastocatellia; order Pyrinomonadales; family Pyrinomonadaceae; genus OLB17. Next base: position 9,330 of record CAUJFK010000125.1, read on the forward strand.
AGGGTGTCTGAAAAGTCTAAAAGTCTTGGGCAACCGGGCATTTCTGAACGCGGATCAAGCGGGATTGAACGGATTTTTTCAGATCTATCCGTTTTAATTCGCTCGATCCGCCCGATCCGCGTTCAAATTGTCTCGATGCAGAGGGAGGCTCTGCGGCCGGCAATTCAAACTGAAACACGGCCCGGCGTCTGGTTGACATTTATCAGCACCGACAAATATTCTATTTGTTCAAGTTATCAGACTTTTCGCTTTTTGCCCCCGTCAAACGATCATCGGTTCCTGAGAGTACAATAGGAGTTCCCGCCATGTTCAATTCGATTTCCAAAATTGCAGCGGTCAAGGTCCTGATCGTTGCAGCGGCTGCTGTGTTTACGGGCCTGTTCCTGCTTGGGCCGGTTCTGGATGTAGAGAAAGCGAGCGCTTCGGCTTCCGGGCCGTCGCCGTCGTTCACGGCTGCGCCTTACATCGTTGGATGCCCTGATTGTCCGACCGAAAATAATTGTACGGCGTGTCATTCCGGTGCCGCGCCGAACAGCGGGCCGGGCTCTGTTGTGATCAGCGGCCTGCCTGCGAATTATCTGCCGAACCAGCAGATACCGCTTACTGTTACGGTCAGCGATCCGAACGCGGTCATCTACGGCTTTCAAATGGTCGCGATAAAAAGCAGCGGTGACAATATCGGCACATTCTCGTTTGCACCGGCAAATCCGCAGCCGCTTCAGGTGATCAGCGGATTTGTTAACGGAAAGGAGCGTCGTTACATTGAGCACACAAGCAGCGGCGTTACGCCGACGCAATTTGGCTCAAAAACCTGGAACATGACATGGACGGCGCCGGCGGAACGCGTTGGCAAACTCCATTTCTATGCAGCCGGAAATGGTGCCAACAGTGACAGCAGCACAAGCGGCGATAATATTTATACATCGTCTGACAGTACGCTGTCCGGCACGGCGATCGCTAATTTCGACACCGACTCTCGCAGCGACGTTTCTGTTTACCGCCCGTCATTTGGCACATGGTACGCGTTGACGACCAGCCCAGCGAGCTTTATTGCTACGCAGTTCGGTGAACCGGGAGACATTCCGGCGCCCGGCGATTATGACGGCGACGGGATCACGGACAATGCGGTCTTCCGGCCTTCGTCGGGCACATGGTACGTGAGGTCGGGCGGCGGAAGCTATACGGCGACGCAGTTCGGGCAAACCGGCGATGTTCCCGTGCCCGGTGATTATGATGGCGACGGCAAAAATGATCTTGCGGTGTGGCGGCCGTCAAACGGAACGTGGTACTTTCTCGGGGCCGTAGGCGGCTTTGTGGCCCGACAGTTCGGGCAGGATGGCGACAAACCGGCGCAGGGCGATTTTGACGCGGATGGCGTTACCGATTTCGTTGTATTCAGGCCGTCAAGCGGAATGTGGTATCTGCAGCTTTCAAAGGTCCCGACATTCTCGGCGACCCAGTTCGGGCAGGCCGGTGATCTGCCGGTGCCCGCTGATTTTGATGGCGACGGGAAAACCGATATCTCGGTCTTCCGTCCTTCGACCGGAATATGGTATCGGATCAGCGCTACTGAAGGTTTTACCAGTTATCCGTTTGGCCAGGATGGTGATATACCCGCACCGGCCGATTACGATGGCGACGGCAAGACCGATCTGGCAGTATTTAGAAGCGGCATATTCTACATATTCGGAAGCGACGGCCCGACGTTTGGCAGCACAAGCTTTGGCCAGGCCGGTGACATTCCGGTGGCGAGCGGATACATCCAGCAGCAGTAGGCTGGCGGAGATTTTATCCGCAATATTTGCGGACGCCCGCCGATCACAGTCGGTGCACACGGCGGAGTTTTTGCGGAAGCCCGCGCGTGAGAGGCTGTGTCAAAACCCAAAAAAAGCTGCGGAGCAGCGACATATTTGTAGCCCCACGTGAAGCGAAGCGAAACGTGGGGTTAGTCGAGCGCATATCTCAAAGCCCGCATAGCGGGCGGCAGACCTTTGTTAAATTATTGAAAGCAATATGTGGTATATTCCTCTCTGTCGCCCACTACGTGGGCTAGGAGCCTCGTTTTTCTCCTAACCACGGGTTCCGCTTTGCTCCACCCGTGGCTACATTCTGGCACTGCTCCGCAGTTTAAGAAAGTTTTACACAGCCTCTAACGCTCGGGCTTCCGCATATGAAAAACGAAAAGGCCCACCAATGCTATTCGCATTGGCGGGTTTTATAACGGAGAAAAATAATACTACCAGGTCAAAACATGGTGCCCTTGGCCCGAAGCGTTTACTGGCCTTTCGGGGTTGGGCTCGGTTGGGCAACGGGTACGACCGGGTTGGTTATCGGTACAACCGGCGGTACCTGGTCAGAGTTTGACGGCGGATTGCCAAGCGGCACCGGCTGAACGATCGTCGTTGTTGCGGGGCGAACTGCACCTGCACCACCGGCAAACTCCGGTTTGTATATCCGCGGCGTTATAAAGAACAGGATCTCAGCCGTTTCGCGGGACACGTTCTTTCGCTTGAAGAGATTTCCAAAGAACGGAATTCTCGACAGGCCCGGCGTGCGATTGACGCCTTCACGTTCGTCGTCAGAGAGAACGCCGCCGATCACTGTGGTCCCGCCGTCGGGAACAACAACTTCGGTCTGCATGCTCTGCGTGCTGATGCCCGGAGCAGTCGCGCCGGCAACAACTTCTGAAAGCGAGCTGTTCTCTGCCAGAAGATTCAGGATTACAGTGCCTACATCAGTGATCTGAGGCGTAACTTCTAGCCTAAGCGGCACATCAACATACTGTGTCGTGGTTATCACAGCACCGCCGGCTGCGGAACCTGGCTGAACTGTCGTGATCGGCACCTTAAGGCCGCTCTTGATCTCGGCCTTTCGGTTGTTAAGCGTGGTCACGCGAGGTGTCGCGATCACTTTTACCTGGCCTTTCTTTTCGCCAGCCGTGATCAACAGATTGATCTGCGCCGTACCGAAAATCCCTGTGGTCAAACCGATAGCGGTATTTGCGATCTGTGACGCCAAATTGTTCTGGATATTGCCGTTCGGAAGGCTTGGCGGTACCGGAATGCGGGGATCGATGGGTGCGTTCGGAAGCGTTGAACCAAAGGCACCACGATTCGTGCCGCCGAGAAACGCCGAAAGCTGAACACCGACATCGCGGCTAAAGCTGCGTGACGCGACGACAATGCGTGTCTCGATCTCGACCTGCGGCTCAGGCTGATCGAGCAGGGTTACAAGCTGGCGTACCGCGTCAATGTTCTCGCGAACATCCGTGACGATAAGTGTATTTGTGCGGCCATCAACCTCGACCGCTCCGCGGCGCGAAAGGCGGCGTTTGATAATGCCGAGAATGCCCTGGTCGCCGCCGGCCGCTCCGGTCGTTGTACCTGAACCGCCTCCTGCTCCGCCCGCGCCGCCGGCGCCAGTGACGGTCCCGGCTGTCGGGCCTTCGCTGCCGGCCGCTGATGACAGCGTGCCTAATGCCCGTGCGTAGTTGAGGCGAATAAATTCTGTATAGAGCGGCGAGGAATCAAGCTGGTTATTCTGCTGTGCCCGAAAGATCTCGCCTTCAGATGCAAGTATCTTTGCATCGGCGACGCGCAGAATGTTCCCGTTGACCTGAATGCCAAGCTCCTGTGAACGCATTACCGAGTCAAGGGCAATGTTCCACGGAACATCTGAAACATTTACCGTTACCGGGATCTTGCCCACCGACTTGTCGATGACAAAGTTTATCCCGTACTGCTCGGTGACGTAGTTGAGAATGTCGCGAACATCTGCGTTCACAACGTTCAGATTGATCGGCTCGCCGCGAAAACCCGGATCGCCGTAACGTTTGCCCTGCTGCTGCGGCTCAACCCGTTGAGCAGCAACCGCCAGTGCAAGCGTGCTGATGAAAATGATCGCGATAACCGCCTTTTTGCCGATACCGCTAATGAATTGAAGAGAAGTCATGTTTCCTCCGTTTACAAGAACCATCGGCCCTTTGGAAGGCTTGGGCGACGGCCATTTGGGTGAGTTCGTGCGTAGCTTTGACGGCAAACCGCGAATGCGGCAGCCTGCGTCGAAAAATTTTTGAGCGGGACGTTATTTGTTTTTGGCGACCTTGACCGGCTTTTTGCCTGTCTTTGCCGTCTTTTTCTTTGACTCGGCGTCCGGCGGCTGGTTGTTCATCTCGTCAAGAGGCGAAACGACCGCGGCCGGTGCCGCTTGTTTGGCGGCTGCCGTGTCGGCGGCTGCCGGCGGCTGATAGGTTGCGACCGCTTCAGGCGGACGCCCGGTCGATTCGGCCGGCGCCGTTCCCTGGATGGTTTCCTGCTGGGTATATTTGCGCAGCATCTTGTTCTCGACCGAGGCGACGAACTTGTTCTTGCCAAGCTTTGTCACCTTGCGGAACACGAGCCGGTTTTCTTCGACCGCGACAAGCTGTCCGTCAAAGAACTTTTCGCCGGGATAGATCGTGTACGAAAGTTTGATCGGCACCGCTTCGACCATTGCGGCGTAACCGCGGGGCGTTTTGAAAATGCCCGTAACGGCCATTTCGTCCAGCGTGAGCACGCTCGTTACTTTCGGCAGCGGCTGATTGTTCACCGCGGCCTGTTCACGAAGCCGTTTGAAAAACTCGATCCGCTGATCGATCGACGGCATCAATGATTGGGTCGAAGATGCGGGCTTTGGCACGCCTGATTTGCCGCCGCGCGTATCACGCTGCCTGGCCCAGCCGGGTTTGGCAAACGGGTCGCGGCTGCTTTGGGCCTGAACGCTGGTTGCGGCGATATGTCCGCCGATCAGCATCGCGCCGGCAAGGCCGAGGCTGGCCGTGAGAAATCTTTTGAGGTGTGATCTGTTCATCATTGCTTTTTCTCTCTTATGCAAGGGCTGCAAGGATCATTTCGCGGCAGTGGCGGGGGCCGGAGCGGCAGGTGCCGGGGCACCGGCAGGCGGCGCGGGCGTGCATGGCGGCTGGCCTGGTGCCGGCGGCGGAGCGCCGGGAGCACACGGCTTCGGGCCTTTGTTCAACGCATCGGGATCGGCATAGTAAGCCTTTAGCACGAACATCGCGTGGATGGTCTGATCGGCCGTCTGCTTATCACGCTGGTTGATCTTGAAATTCTCGATCGAGACAATGCGGGGCAGTTTTGCCATCTTGTCGAAGAACGCACGCAGGTTGTTGAAGTTGCTGTCAACTTCGACCTCGACGCTCTTGGCCATCACCGCTTCGGCCGACGTATCATCCTTTGGCGCGAACCGCCAAACGATCATCCGCGAATCCTTGGCCGTGTCCTGCAGTCCCTGGAGCACGTTCGTGATCTCACGCTGTTCTGGGAGAAGCACCTTTAGATCTTCATACTCGGTCGATTTGCTGGCGTAAAGCGAACGAAATTCGTTTATTCGCTCCGTGGCCATGCGTGCCGCCGTGTTCTTTGCCTGAAGCTGCTGTACCTGGTCCATCGTCTGCTGGGTCAGGGCCCGCGTGTCGCTGGTTATCATGTAGTACACGCCGAGATACCAGACGAGCAGTGCAATGCTAACCAGTATAAGAAGCTGAAAGTACCATTTCAGGTTTTTGAGTTTCTCGATCATTGTAGTTTCCTTCTATTCGGCTGGGCCGACGGATGATGGGGCAGACTATCTGCGGGTCGTGTTTCTGCCTTTGCTGTCAATGGGGCACACTCCCTACCGGTAGTGTTTCTGCCTTTGCTGTCAATGGGGCACACTCCCTACGGGTCGTGTTTCTGCCTTTGCTGTCAATGGGGCACACTCCCTACCGGTCGTGTTTCTTCCTTTGCTGTCAATGGGGCACACTCCCTACGGG
>CAUJFK010000126.1 GCA_963169175.1 Acidobacteriota bacterium
AAATTTTCTGTCCGTCCTCTGACCCCCAGTTGCACTCTTCAACCTGAGTATTTGCCATGCTAAGAGAACTGGTCTCAAGATTCAGCAGAACTGTCGCCGAAAGACGTGCTTCGGTCAGAAAGAAATACAATTTACCGATCAAGGTCTGCTTTGCACCTGAAGCTACAAGCCTTGTCAGATCGCACGGCGGGTGCGACGAGGCATTTCTTTCTGGCGAAACGTCCGACATCAGCGCGACCGGCATCGGCTTTGTCGTTTCAGCCATTCGCATTAAAGAAAAGTATCTCGTCGGACAGGACCGCGTGCTGAATGTGGAACTTGATGTTGGCGGCAGCAAAGTGCGAATGCAAGTCCGCGGTGTTAGGTATGAGCGAGTCGGCATTCACCTGTCCACGGAACGATACGTCGTCGGTGCACAGATCGTTGGGATGAATGAGGCAGATGAGGCCGTATATAAGCATCTCTTGGAGCATGAGCCAAAAAAGGTCCGGCACGTGGCACCTGCTGTTGAGGTAGGGCTTAAGTAGAGTTAGATCATTTGTGGATATTGAAGGGCTGCCCGCTGGGGCGGCCTTTTGCATTTGCGAGATCGTTGCTCTGCCTTTTCCATTTTGCCCAGCTTAATGTTTTACTTTTCTTATGAAAGATCGTGTAGGCATTGGCATTATCGGAACGGGTTTCGCGCGCAAGGTGCAGATCCCGGCGTTCGCTGGCTGCGCAGGCGCAGAATTGGTTTCGGTTGCGAGCGGCAACCCATCAAACGCGCAGGCCGTCGCAGAGGAATGTGGGTTCAAACATCACACAGGTGATTGGCGTGAGACAGTCGCGCGCGAGGATGTGGACCTTGTCTGCATTACAACACCGCCAAACCTGCATAGAGAAATGACCCTTGCCGCATTGGAGCACGGAAAGCATGTTCTGTGTGAAAAACCGATGGCAATGAATGTGGCTGAGGCCGAAGAAATGGCCGCGGCGGCAAGGGGAAAAGGCCTTCTAACTCTCATCGATTTTGAGCTGCGTTTCCAACCGGGACGGCAAACGGCGCGCGCATTGATACGCCGCGGCGACATCGGCACGGTCCGCCATGCAAAATGGAATTTCCGAGCACCTCACCGCGGCGATCCGTCCATTCCCTGGAATTGGTGGTCGGACGCAGAGCAGGGCGGCGGAGCGCTGGGAGCGATCAACTCGCACGTTATCGATTCGTTTCGCTGGTTCCTCGATACCGAAGTGTCGTCTGTTTTCTGCCAGCTTCAGTCGCACGTCAAACAGCGGCCACACAACGGCGGCCTCCGCGATGTGACGACGGACGACGAGGCAAATATGCTGCTGCGATTTGTCGATTCTGATCTTTGCACAGATGCGACAGGCCTTGTTTCCGTGTCTATGGTGGAAGGCCCTGATTACGTTAGCATTATCGAGATATTCGGCACCGACGGCGCGTTGATGATCGATCATGTCGGCAGGCTGTTCACGGCACCAAATGGTGAAAAAGCGTGGACGCTGGCCGAGACACCGATCGGGCAAACTATACCGGGCTATCCCGACACAGGTTTCGCGCGTGGCTTTATGGAATTTGCACCAAAAATTGTGGAGGCGATCCGGGGAGGCCATAGATCGATAGAATATGCTGCGACATTCGAAGATGGCCTGCAGGTGCAGCGAATACTCGACGCTGCCCGGCAGTCAGATGATCTAAGACAGGCCGTTAATCTGTCGCAGCGGGCAGCGACAGGCTAGTGGTCTGTCGCACGGTAGCCTTATTTCATGTATTTGTCGAGGAAATCGGCAACTTTTGGGTACAGGTCGAGGCGGTTTTTTAGTTTTGAGATGCCGTGGCCTTCGTCGTCGTAAAGTTTGTATTCTACGATCGCACCGCGCTTTCGCAGCGCATCGACCATCTGCTCGCCTTCTGTAGATGGCACACGCGGATCATTTAGGCCCGAGATGACAAAAAGAGGCGTTTTGATGCAATCGATCTTGCGTATTGGTGAAATGCGGCGAAGGAATTCGAGATCGCGGTCGAGCCGGCCGTATTCAACCTCTCGCTGGCGTCGGCGGTAGCCCGACGTGTTCTGCAGAAATGTCTCCCAATTCGTGATCGCCACCGTCCCTACCGCCGCCGCCCAAAGGTCCGGATAAAGCGTGATCGCCGCCATTGTCATATAACCGCCATAGCTTCCGCCCATCACCGCGATCCGCTTTGGGTCTGCCCCGCCGTTGGTTTTTAACCACTCGACCGCAACGGCAAGGTCTTTGACTGAATCTTCACGTTTTTCTACGTCATCAAGATGTGTGTAGGTTTTGCCGTAACCGGTCGAGCCGCGAACATTTGGGTCAAGGATCGCATAGCCGCGTGAGAGATAATACTGGAACAGAGCATTAAAGCCTGGCCGCGACTGGCCTTCGGGCCCGCCGTGGACTGAGACGATAACCGGACCCGCACCAATTAAAATTGAAACGTCAGTATTAATCCATTTTTTATAAGCTTGCTTCTGCTTCGGATTAGGCTTTTTCCTTGTAGAAACAGGTGGGGCAGGGTTTTCATTTCGCGGTGAATAATCTCTTCCGATCCAGGGGTTCGGCGTATAAAACCATGCAGAAATTTCACGCCCGTCAAACGATTTGTATTTGATTAATTTCGGAGTTTCAAATGTTGATTGCGAGATACCCGCTCGATCACTGTGCGTTATCTGCGAGAGAGTTTTCGATTTTAGACCATAAACCCAAATGTCACCGTTTTGCGTGGCGGATGAAAAGCTGAACGCGAGTTTGCTTTGATCTTTATTAAATGTCAGGCCACCGACGACGCCTTGAGCTGGAAGTTTGACCTTCTCGGCCTTTGGATCAACGACCGAGATCAGCGGTTTGCCATCGGTCTCGATCTTGCGTAGGTAAAGTTCGGAATGGCCGTCGCGGTTGACGGTATAGGCCATCATCGAATTATTGTTGGTAAGGGTTACACCGCCAACATCCCACTTTTGATCATCTATGATGCGGGTTTCGCGATTCGTATCAGTCCAATCATCGCCAGTTGCATTCTTTTTCCGCATATAGGCGAGGCCGGCGAATTCGCGTTTGTCGTTGGTCGTCAGAACGATGCCGTCGGCGAGAAAGTGGACGTCGCCGAATTCGGATGCGTCAGTGTGCGGGGTGAGGTGCGTTTCCTTTTTGGTCCGAACGTCGACTATGTATAGATCGTTATCTAGGCTCTTTTCGATGCCGTCGCGAGAGAGAACGAATTTGGTGCCCGCGTCATTCACGGCCGCAATGTTGATGTTGCCGTCGTATTGGTACAGCAGCACTTCCTTGCCGGTTGCGACGTCCATTGAATAAACGTCAAAGAAAGTTCGATTGCGTTTGTTCGAGGCGTAGTAGATCTTCTTGCCGTCTTTGGATATCTCGGCAAAGTTGCGGCGGACCTTAGGTTCTTCGGTCAAAGCTCGAACGCCGGTGCCGTCCGTTTTCATCCAGTAAAACTGCGTATTCTCATCGCCGCCGCGGGCTTTGCCAAAGATGATGCCGCCGTTGTCCGGCAGCCAGCGGACAAAGCTGATGTTGTCCTCGTAGTTGGTAAGCTGTTTAGGCGTTCCGTTCGGGAAGTCAATCATCCACACCTGCGTTGTTCCGGTGGCGTTGGTCAAATACGCCATTCGTTTGCCGTCAGGCGACAGCGACGGACTTCCGGCCGACTTGATATTCAGATACTGCTGTATCGTTGAAGGTTGAGAGGAAACAATGCCGGCCGAGATGAACAAGACAGCAAGAAGCGATAACGTTCTCATTTTTACCTCACGAAAGGGGAATGTCGCGATTATAGAACGAAACAACTTTCAGTTGAAATGAAAATAGGCCGGCCCGCGCTGAAAGTGCGGGCCGGCCCATGGATGCTCAGTAAGTTGAGACTTTATGGCTTTGCCGAGATCACGTATCCGGCATAAAGCCGCTCATACAGCGTTTTTGCGAATTTAGGGTCTTCCTCCTTTATTAGGTTGTACTGACTGAGCTTCCCTGCGCGATTCTTTGCCGCCAGATAGGCCATTCCTAGGTTGAATCTAAGCCGCGCATCATCCGGGTTTATCTCCACGGCCTGCTTCAAAAAGGCGGCACATTCGTCATATTCCTTCATCCGATAAAGGACGTTGCCCAGGCCGCTAAGGGTCATAGCGTCATTAGGGTGTTCCTTGTGGATCGCTTCCATCAGCTTTCTGGCATCGGTAAGATCCCCTGACATCATTAGCGCGACGGCATATTTTAGGCGAAGTTCTCGCTGCGGCGGGAACTCATTCATTAACTGCCGATAGCATTTAACCGCCTCAGTGTTGCGTCCGCGTACAAGATCAAGCTCACAGGCGTAATTGCGGACCCGAAGAGATCTAGGTTCGAGCCGTCCTGCGACAACGGCCTGTGCCCGGGCCCTGTCGTACTGCCCGAGTCGGTCGTAAATGATCGCAAGATTTATCCGTGTCGAGGCGATCTGACCATTATTGGAAACCGACCGAAGGCTTGCCTGAAGCGCCTTGTCTAACTGGTTTGCGCTCGTGTATCGGACGGCAAGATTGTTCAGGAGCACTGCGTCGTCAGGCGAACTTTCCAGTTGAGCACGAAGCTCCCGAATCACTGCACTTTCGGCTGTTGCAGACGCTTTGCGCTTCTCAGGTGCGGAATTGCGAGGAGCGGACGCTATATAATTGCTGTTTAACGGTTGTTTCTGAGAGTAAAGATGACTGGGAAAGAATCCGACGAAAAGAACCCCAAAAACAAAGACTCGCGCAAGGCGAAGACGGCACAACATGATAGCCCCGCTTGTAAATATCCCGCTTGTTCAGCAGCCTTATCGAGCTGCCGGTAAAACCTCAATATGCTTGAAAAGCCAACAGCCCGATCCTGTGGGCCGTCCGTATATTATCCGCAGACAGCGATCTCACGAGTGTACAGAAATATACCCCTTCGATAAATTCCTGCAATTTTTTGATCATCCGCTGCTATAAACATTACGCTCCAACCAAGATCGTTCGCTATTGATACATAATCAGGCTTGGGCGCAAAAATCGTGCCTCTGCAGCTGAAAAGATAATGGCTGGGGCCGGTCACGAAGTATGATCGTGAATTATGAGCCAGCCGTCCTTCATCTTTTGAAATATGAGCGTGAATTTGCCGTGCGGGTTGTCCTTTTCGCGCGCGAGCGACCAACTGCCAATGACTACTGCATTCTTCATCGAGAGCACATTGACCTCCAGGCCCGAAAACGTCAGCGTACCCATTTTTGCCCGCGAGTCGTAGCTTTTCTTATATCGGTCCAGCGTCGCCTGCCAACCACGGGTTACGTTGTCACCCGAAACGAAGGTGAGTTTGTCTGACCGCCAATAGCCTTGCATAAAGCCCTCAATATCGCCGCGATTCCACGCCCCAGACTGGCGCGTCATCACCGCCAACACGTCTTTTTCGATGTTTGACCGCTGTTCGCGCGATTGTGCAAGCGACGGAATTGAGAGCAGGACAATTAGAAGAGTTAGTTTAAGTAGTCTCATCGATTTCGGTTGCGACATAGTGTGCCAGGCTGCAAAAATTTCCGGCCAAAACGTCTGACATTCAGTGAAATTAGGAGGTATCCGGCATAACGCCGGCCGACGTTTTGTTCTTGAAAACTTCAGGAGTTATACATCATGCCATTACAATCTGCAATCCTTTCCGGAAACCAGCGGCTCGAACAAGTGCTAAATGGAGCTCCGTCCGTTAAACGGCGGCCACCGAATGACGATCCGGACGCTGTTAGGCGAATCCAGATCGCACTCGTCAATCTTGGCATGGGCCCGATGCCGAAGTCATTCCCAAACGGCAGCAACAATGCGCCCGACGGTGACTATGGCGATGAGACCGTCGGGAAAGTGACGAAGTTTCAAAAGACAGTTTTCCCAACTGCTCCGGCCGAATGGGACGGGCGGGTAGGGAAAAAGACGCTTCAGGAAATGGATAACAGGCTTCCCAAAGGGGCCGCGCCTGTCGTCAACTCGACTTCAATGTCCGCTCTTGCTGAGAAGGACAAGAGTACATCGCTCCGGTGGGCCCAGGCCGCGGTGCAGAGCCTCTCTACTGCTCGGGCATTTTTTGCTTCGACCAGCGGGCCGTTCAACCCCGCCGCCCAGCCGCCGCCGCTACGCATCGCGCTTTTGGCGCTCGAGGCACACTTTCATTTCAGCACGGTAGTCGGGCCGCGTGTAACTGCGATCGATTTTATTTCAAAAAGCTACGGAAGGGCGATCAATGTACTCGCTAACAGCCAATCCTTTTTTATTGATGATACAACATCGCAGGAGGCGTTGAACGGCACGCCCGCGCATGTTCCGTTCGCAAAGGGAAAGGTCAATTTTACACCTGCGTTCCGTGAACGAACCGCGGCGGGCCAAGGCTTTGGGCCAAAGTGCCGGGCGGCAATGGTGCTGCATGAGCCGATCCATATTACGAATCATCCGCTTTCATCGACGCTTCAGACACACGTGCACGAGGGCGATCCCAAGTATGCAACGAATCTTGCCGCCTTTCAGCTAAACAACGCGCACAGTTATGCCTGCTTTGCTCAGCATTGCTTTTTCGGATCGGATACGAGGTTCGGTATTGGCCGGCCCGCCGAGTAGCATGGCTGTGTCAACTCAGGGTGTCACGACGGAACTTTGCTTGCGTGACACCCACGATCGGAACTACATCGACTTTTGGGGTTCAGTCAACTCGATCCCCATTTTTTCGAGCGTTACCTGGTTTAGCGTGCCGGTTGCCTTCAGCCCGTTCGCTTCCTGATATTTCTTCAGGCCCTCACGCGTCGCTTTATCAAGCTTGCCGGTCTGGTCACCGCTGTACATTGAACCGTCCTTGAGCAGTTTCTGTGCCTGCATTATCTGTTCCTTATTGGCACGGAAAATGGGGGATCTTTTCGGCTTTGCGTCCGACGATGTTTCCGCCTTGCTGTCCGCCGCTTTCGCGTCATCACTGGCCGCGATCGAGCCTTCCGAAACGGGTACGGCTTTCTGAGCCTCGGTCAGTTCAATGCCCATCTTCTCGAGCGTCGCCCGATTTAGGGAGCCTGTTGACGTAAGCCCGTTGTCCTTCTGAAAACCGCGGATCGCCGCTCGGGTCGCAGTATTGTATGAGCCGGTCGCTTCGCCATTATAGAGGGCCTTTACTTTAAGCATTGCCTGTGCCTGCTTTATTTGGTCTTTCGTCTGACGGAAAACAGGGCTACGCTTTTCGCTTGTTTTGAGCGGGGCCGAGGGTTTTGGCTTTGCTTCGGAAATGGTGATCGTCTTTCGTTGAGGCGGCTTTTCTTCAGTCGTGTCCTGAGCAGAAGCAACCGTGACGGCAAACAGGGATACAAATAGCGCGACAAAGATCTTACTCATAGATTTACTTTATTTCGAGTTGGGGTTTCATGCAGATTTGCGAAGGGCGAGAGCGTTGTGTGCTCCGATCTACATGTTGAGTTCCTTCGCTTCTACGTTTGTGAGGAAGTATCGACCTATTTTTCACACCTGTCAAGAAAACCCATGTGATTACGCACTTCATTTGCTGAATGAATGCTCATTCAGTTATAATCCTGATTCTAAAATGTCTTTCAAACAGAGATCGAATATATGACAAACACTGGAGAAGCGACGGCCCGAGCGGGCAATGAGGCCAGCCTGAGTTCGGCGACACTGAGCGTGAAAAAGGCTGCGGTTTTGGGGGCCGGAACGATGGGTGCGGCGATAGCGGCGCATCTTTCAAATGCGGGAATACCAACGCTGCTTTTGGATATCGCGCCGAGCGAATTGACGCCGGATGAAGCGGCGAAGGGCTTGACGCTGGAATCGTCGGCGGTACGTAACCGGATCGTTTCGCAACTATTCGAAGCTTCGAAAAAACTGAAGCCCGCTCCGTTCATGCTGGCGAAGAACGCCGGTTTGATATCGATCGGCAATTTTGCGGACGATATTTCGAAGCTCAAGGATTGCGATCTGGTAATCGAGGCGGTCGTCGAGAATCTTGAGATCAAGCACAAACTTTTTGCTGAGGTCGAAAAAAACCGAAAGCCCGGCGCTGTCATAGCTTCGAACACAAGCGGCATTCCGATCAAATCGATAGCTGAACCATTTTCGGACGATTTCAAAAAGCATTTTGTCGGCGTCCATTTTTTCAACCCGCCGCGGTATATGAAGTTGGTCGAAGTGATACCAACCGAATGGACCGATGGCGAAATGGCCTGCAAACTTTCGGGCTTTCTCGACCGGCGTTTGGGCAAGGGCGTGGTTCCGGCGAAGGACAGGCCGAATTTTATCGCGAACCGCGTCGGCACATTCGGGATGATGGCAACGGTGCACGAGATGATCGCGATGGGATTTACGCCGACCGAGATCGATCAGGTCACGGGCAAGGCGATCGGCCATGCATCGTCGGCGACGTTTCGCACGTCGGACCTTGTCGGCCTCGATGTGCTGGCACACGTCAACAAGAATCTTTATCCGGCGATTCCAGACGACGAGGACCGCGAAGTTTTCCAGGTGCCGCCTGTGATCGAAACGATGCTCGAGAAAAAGCTGCTCGGCGACAAGACAAAGGGCGGATTTTTCAAAAAATCAAACGACGCGGAAGGCAAGCGCATCATTCTGGAACTTGATCTGAATACGTTCGAGTACCAACCGCAGGAAAAAACAAAATTCCCGTCCCTTGATGCGGCGAAGGGAATTGAAGATCTTCCGAAGCGGATCAAAACACTGGTCTGGGGCGACGATAAGGTTGGCGAATTTTTATGGAAAACGTCGTCACGTATTTCGCGTTATGCCGCAAATCGAATTCCCGAAATAGCGGACACCACCGTCGAGATCGACAATGCTTTGAAATGGGGATTTGGCTGGGAGATCGGCGTTTTCGAGGCTTGGGACGCGATCGGCGTCCGCGAATCGGTCGAGCGGATGAAGAAGGAAGGACAGGCCGTTCCCGAGAATGTTGAGAAGATGCTGGCCGCCGGTGCGGAGACGTTTTACAAGAACGAGAACGGTTCGCGGTCATTCTACGACCTCGTTGGCGGTGCGTATAAACCGATGCCGGAGCGGCCCGGCGTTCTTGTGCTTAAGTCGATCAAGGAACGTACCGGTGTTATCAAATCGAATCCGGGAGCGTCGCTGATCGATCTGGGCGACGGTGTGGCGTGCGTTGAGTTTCACTCAAAGATGAACTCGCTAGGCGCCGACACCGTGCAGATGATGAACTTTGCGATGGATGAGGCCGAAAGGAATTTTAAGGGCCTCGTTATCGGAAATCAGGGCGGCAATTTTTCGGCGGGAGCGAACATAATGCTGCTGCTTCTGGCCGCGCAGGAAGAAGAATGGGACGACATCAATGTGATGGTCCACTCGCTTCAGCAGACCATAATGCGGCTTCGTTATTCGCCGAAACCGGTCGTGACCGCGCCATACGGCCTGACACTCGGCGGCGGATGCGAGATAACCCTGCACGGCAATCGCGTACAGGCGGCCGCTGAAACATATATCGGCTTGGTCGAGGTTGGTGTCGGCCTTATTCCCGCAGGCGGCGGAACCAAGGAAATGACAATGCGTGCAATGGACGCCGCCGCTGCCGTGCCGGATGCCGATCCGCTTACGTTCTTGAAAAAAACGTTTGAGATGATAGGCATGGCCAAGGTCGCAACATCGGCTCAGGAAGCTCAGTCGTGGGGATTTCTGCGAGAGATAGAATCGATCTCGATGAACGGCGACCGGCTTATCGCCGATGCAAAACAGGAAGTCCTGAACCTCGACGCAATGGGCTTTGTCGCCCCGACACCGCGAACCGACGTCTATGTCATGGGCGAATCCGGCGAGGCCGCGATGAAACTTGCCCTGCACATGATGAAACAAGGCGGATTTATCTCCGATCATGACCAGTTGATCGGCAAAAAGCTCGCACACATAATGAGCGGCGGAACGATCAACCATGCTTCTTACGTGTCCGAGCAATACCTGCTTGATCTCGAACGGGAGGCTTTCGTTTCGCTTTGCGGAGAACGAAAAACGCAGGAACGCATCGCAGCTATGCTAAAAACCGGCAAGCCGCTCAGGAACTAAATGCCTTACTGAAAGGAATTGACCGCGGCTTTGCCGCCCTATTTGCGGGGACATCCGAGAGGGAATGTGGCCTTACGAATCTCCGGATCGAGTTCGGACTTTTTTGAAAGAATAATATGGACGAACGTATCACTTCGATAATTGCCGAGCTTGCGAAAACCGCCGACGACGCGAGTGAAATGTTTGGCGCGCTCAATGCGGATCAGCTCAACTGGAAGCTTGGCGAGAAAAGCTGGAGCGTCGCGCAATGTCTCGATCATTTGATATTGACGAACGAACAGTTTTATCCGGAGTTCGACAAACTGGCGGCGGGCGAGCGGACAAACACATTCTGGCAGAACTATTCGCCGCTCACTGGCTTTTTCGGGCGATTCTTGATAAAGGCAGTTACGGAAGATTCGAAAAAGGCAAAAGCACCTTCGAAATCGATCGTGCCGCCAAGCGAGTTGCCGGCGGAAATTGTTGAACAGTTTGCGGCCAACATTGCCGATGTCTGTGAAAAGATCTCAACCGTCGCCTCAGCAGACCGACAAAAGATAATTGTCACTTCGCCTTTTCTTTCGGTGATGACATATAAGCTCAATGATGCCTACACCGTTCTGGTCGAGCACACAAAGCGGCATATTCGCCAGGCAAAACGCGTGATGGCCGCGGACGGCTTTCCGCTATAAAAAGTGGAATGGCGATGTGTTGAATCGATGCTTTCTGAAACGTCGAATAATGCCTTGGTCGGGGTGAGATGCTGCGGAAGCCCGCGCGTTAGCGAGCGCTTATTACGGGCGCTGTATGTTAAGCCCCCGCTGACGCGCGGGCTTCTGCATCTGAATTCGGGCTTTTATGAAACGATGTGATTGGGCAAAGAACGAACTTGCGATCAATTACCACGACACTGAATGGGGTGTGCCGCTGCACGACGACCGCGGCTTGTTCGAGTTTTTGATACTGGAAGGTGCTCAGGCTGGGTTAAGTTGGGATACGATACTTCGCAAGCGCGAAAATTATCGTGATGCGTTCGATAATTTCGATGCAGTAAAAGTGGCAAGGTACAGCGAGGCGAAATGTGAAAAGCTGATGCTGAACGACGGCATTATCCGCAACCGGCTGAAGATTGCGTCGGCCGTCGGCAATGCAAAAGCGTTCTTGAAAGTGCAGAAAGAATTTGGCTCATTCGACAGATATGTTTGGGATTTCGTTGACGAACGACCGCTGAACAGCAAGCGAAAAATGACCGGCGAAGTTCCCGCAAAGACCGAAGTCTCCGACGCGTTGTCGAAAGACCTGAAAAACCGCGGATTCAATTTCGTCGGCTCGACCATAATGTACGCATTCATGCAGGCGACCGGGATGGTGAACGATCATTTGACGAGCTGTTTTAGACACAACCAATGTCAGAACCCGCTGCGTTAGCGGCGGGCCAGTTCGATAAGACTACCGGTGCCGATCAAACTGGGCGCCGGCTTACGCAGGCGGTTCTGACAGACGAGATATGGACTATCCGATCACACCTGCCGTCAGATTCTTGCGGGAGAAGAAGATCGATTTCGTCCCGCGGCTCTATGATTACGTCGAAAAAGGCGGCACGCGGGAATCGGCGAAGCAATTGGGTGTTGACGAGCACGCGGTGATAAAGACGCTGGTCTTTGAAACGAACGAGAAAAAGCCGCTTATTGTGCTGATGCACGGCGACCGCGAGGTTTCGACGAAGGCGCTGGCCCGCCTGCTCGGCGTAAAGTCGGTCGAACCGGCAACGCCCGAAAAGGCATCCAAGCTGACCGGTTATTTCGTAGGCGGAACATCGCCTTTCGGTACGAGAACGGCGATGCCTGTTTATATCGAAAATAGCATCCTCCTCCTCGAAAAGATCTACATAAACGGCGGCAAGCGAGGATTTTTGATCGAAATCGAACCGAAGGACCTATGCTGTCTGTCGGAAATCAGGGAAGTGGAAGTCGGCATAGACACGTAACGGATGGTGCTAGAATAGTACAATGAAAAGTTCGTACAAACTACCTTTGCTTCTGGAGCCGCAGCCTGAAGGCGGTTGGACGATTACCTGTCCGATCTGGCCAGGCCTTGTAACCGAAGCAGACACATATGAAGAGATAGCGATCAACGTCACCGATGCCGCTTCTGCGCTTTTGGAGGCTTACGGGGAATTGAACCAACCGTTCCCGGAAGGGCTTTTGCCTTTACGTCCGACGGCTCCTTTTACGATTGAAACCGTACTCTAGCTTGAGGCGGCATGAGATACCGCGAAGTTACGAGGAAGCTCCGCGCGTTAGAGGCAGTGTCAAAACTGTCTTAAACTGCGGAGCAGCGGCAGAATTTAGCCACGGGTGGAGCAAAGCGGAACCCGTGGATAGGAGGAAAACGAGACTCTAGCCCACGAAGTGGGCGAAAGAAAGAAAGAAAGGTATGTAACATCTATTGTGCTTTCAATAATTTAGCGAAAGTCTGCCGCCATCGTTTGCGTGTCAGATTGGGGAGCAATGACATGAAGACGCTAATGAGCAGAGGTTGAATGACGAACGCGTGGAGGTGCTGGACGGGGAAGAAATTTCGTGCGCGCACATTAGCCCAGGAGCGTTGAAATGGACGGAGAACAAGAAGTGTCGCAACCAGAGGGGCCATACGACGATTGCTTCCCTTTCAGGCCAGACGAAAGGTGGGTGAAATACGAGCTAATTGGGTTTGTTGACAAGGTTATATCGCTCAGCCCATTGGATCCCCGCGAATTGAAAAACCTTGCAATCCTTAAATATGCTTTAGGGCTGTTGCCGCTTATGCCAACCGGGGTTCACATTGGCTTGGGTATGGTGCTAAGAGTTGGCGGCGAAACCAGCTATTGTGATTTGTTTCTGAGCGAGGCGAGTTTCAAGGTTTCGAAAGGCGGATATGTATCGGGGTCGTTCGGCGGTGATTCCTTCAGCACCACGATATTCGAGTGCGAGGCAGGCGGCTTTCGTGATGGCTCGCTCGATCATTGGGGGATCGGCAGTTGGGAACTTGAAGCGATTGAGTTGCTCAGTCTTGGTGCAGAACTCGCATTTGAGAATGAAACCGAAGAGAGTGATATCGAATGGGATCGTGAGTATTACGAAGACGACCCTTGGGACGATTTTGACGAAAAAGTGCGAAAGTGGGTCGAAGCGGGTGGGGAAATAGATTAGTGGGGCGATCAATTTTATGAGAGTAGCCGTAATGGTTTCGGCCAAGCAGACGGCTTTGGCGAAAGCTCCGAAAGGGACGTTGAGGAATTCTCCGACAGACCGACCCGTAACAGGGAAGGAACGGTGCGGATAATTGATGTTTGTCGGATCGCGAATAAGGGTGAATCGATCAGGTTTATAGTTTAGAACAGCTGCACGATGGCGACATTGCTTGATGAATTTAGATCGATAACGGCCGCGCTCAACGAGGCGGGGATCGAGTATGCCGTCTGCGGTGGATGGGCGATGGCGATCCACGGCGTGCTGCGGGCTACGGTGGATATCGATTTCCTCGTGCTTTCGGAAGATGTACAAAAAGCATTTTCGGTAGCTCGGTCGTGCGGCTATGATGTTGAGGGATTGCCGTTGAGCTTCAATAACGGAGCCTTTGAGCTGCGGCGAATTTCGAAGGTTGACCGAGACAGCCGCGAACTTATCACGGTAGATTTCCTGCTGGTAACAGAAGTGTACCGTGATGTTTGGGACACGAAAGAGGAAACGGAATCTGAATTTGGCCCAATGAAAGTTGTTTCAAAAGCAGGCTTGATCAAGATGAAGCTAGTTGCGGGCCGCGATAAGGATTTGCTCGATATAAAGGAGCTGGAAGCCGATGAGAGCGCAAACTGATATGTCCCGCGAGGCCGTGACGTACCGGCTAAAGCAAATGGAAGGACTCTGGCTACTTGGCAAGGCCCTCCGGAAAGTGAAAGTCGTGTCCAAAAACGGCGAAAGGAAAGATCGCGGGCTGGAAATTCGGGCCGCGATTCGAGCCGTTCTGTTTAAGCAATGGAATCCGATCGCACTTACCGACGAACGGATGGTTGATGAATATGACGCTTATATCGCGCCTATTTATCGAATTCTGGTGACCAGCCGCGATCAAAAACAGATTATTGAGACCCTGATGCGAATCGAGCGCGATGAGATCGGAACGGCATTATCAGATTCGAACAAATTACGTTCTGTCGCGACAAGGTTACTGGAATTGAATGTGACCATAAATTAATTATGAAAGAAGCAGTAATTGTATCGGCCGTGCGGACGGCTGTGGGGAAGGCGCCGAAGGGGACATTGAGGAATACTCGTTCGGATGAGATGGCGGCGGTGGCAATTGGGGAAGCGGTGTCGCGCTCCGGGGTTGACGCGTCGCTGATCGACGACGTGATCATGGGCTGTGCGTTTCCTGAGGCGTCGCAGGGGATGAATGTTGCGCGGACGGCCGCGATACTTGCGGGGCTGCCGGTCGAGACGTCGGCGATGACGGTCAACCGTTATTGCTCGTCGGGCTTGCAGACGATAGCTTTGGCCGCGGATCGCATTGCGGGCGGCGGTGCCGATGCGATAGTTGCGGGCGGGCTGGAATCGATGACCGCGATCCCGATGGGCGGCAATACTTTTCGCCCGAATCCCGGCCTCGCGGACACGTATCCCGACTATTACCTGAACATGGGCCTGACCGCCGAAAACCTTGCGAAAAAATACGAGATCACCCGCGAGGAGGCGGATGAATTCTCATTCAATTCGCACCAAAAAGCGCTCGCGGCGATCAAGGAAGGCAAGTTCAAGAACGAGATCGTGCCGATGTCGGTCCACGTCGATGAATTCGACGAGAAAGGCCGCGTCCGGCGAAAAGAGATCGTATTTGAAACCGACGAAGGCCCGCGTGTCGATACTTCGCTTGAAGGCCTTGCAAAACTGCGGCCCGTTTTCCATGCGAAAGGCACGGTGACGGCAGGGAATTCGTCGCAGATGTCCGACGGTGCAGCGGCTGTTGTGGTGATGTCGGCTGACAAAGCCAAAGAGTTGGGCTTAACGCCGCTCGCTCGCTTCGCCTCGTTCGCAACCGCCGGCTGCCTGCCCGAAGAAATGGGAATCGGACCGGTTTACGCGATTCCGAAGGCTCTGAAATTGGCCGGGCTGACGCTCGATCAGATCGATGTGATCGAACTAAACGAAGCGTTCGCCGCACAAGGCCTGTCGGTGATGAAGGTCCTCGAAATGGATCCGTCAAAAGTAAACCTCAACGGCGGCGCAGTAGCCCTCGGCCACCCGCTCGGCTGCACTGGAGCCAAACTGACCGCCACGCTCCTGCAGGAACTAAAGCGCCGATCAGCCCGTTACGGCATGGTAACAATGTGCGTAGGCGGCGGCATGGGCGCCGCGGGGATTTTTGAACGAATTTAATATAGGATGACGGCGAGCCAGAATCGAAAGCCAACCCATCCTGGTGCTATTCTCAGGGAGGATGTACTTCCTGCTCTTGGATTATCACCGAGAGAGTTTGCAAAATTGTCTGGACTTCGATTAGAGACCATTAACGAACTTCTGAACGAGAGCTCTGGTTTAACTTGTGAAGATGCACGGAATTTAGCAGCCGCCTTAAAAAGGGTCGCCTAGAATCTGGGTCCAGCTGCAAATGGTGGTATATGCATACAACGCAGAAGTTCACGCTTGATTGTTATGGTGAAGTTCCGCTTCTTAATTTGGGAGAAATTAGTTTAGTAAGATCAAAGTATGCCGAATATCCTAGAGCTGTGGAGCATAACCATTGAGGAATTGAGCAATGCGATCTTCGGCAATGGCAGCCTCCGGGGAATGATCTTCGGATACGTTGCGGGAGATGAAACTCCGAAAACTACTCGCTGGCAGTCCGCACGTCACGACCCTAACGAAGGATGACGACCATGACCGAAGCAGAAAGGGAGATCTTCGAATTACGTATAAAGGCCACGAGTTTATTGTTGAAAGCAAGTCGCTTCAGACTGCTCGAAATAAGACATTAGACGATGGAACCTTTGCTGGTGTGTCGCAGGTCGATGCGAGCGACAGGCGAACCGTCACATTGCCCGACGGTTCACAGTGAATCGGGCGAGACGGTATTCGAGATATGAAAATAACTAAGGCCACACTAGACGCGGGCGAAGGCATAGAACGTTTGCCTTTTGTACTTTTAGAACTGTCAGGCTTTCCGCTGATTTTAATGCGTTCTTCCTAACGCTCGGCTTCGTTCCTGTTGGCAGTGTGCCGCTACCCGCGCAAGTCGTCGAATATCCAGGCGGGCAACGTGTTAGTATTAACGGGCTGTTGCCGGATGCCCACGCCGCTCACGCCTTACTTGCCTTCGCTGATTACCGCGACGACAAGCAACACTATCCTGATGGGCACATATTCTACACTGCCGATTAGTACCTTCGCTTAAATCCGAATTTGTCCACTTCGTCCGGTCTGATGTATCGGACGCGGTGCTTCTTCTTCCGCCAGAGTGCTGTTACTTCGTTTTCGTGATCGCCCGCGAACGCCCCTTGCTCGTAGCTGGATTCAATCCGATTCAACAAATAGATTCCGTGAACATCTGTAAAATCGGCTTCCTGCACCGTCGGCTCGGAACCTTGATATTGGTATTCGCGGATCAAAGAATACGACACGGCTATCTATTCCTGACTGAACGGGAATATCATGAACAGGGTCAATTCTAACCTTTGCATCAATATCGGAAAACAGTAAGTTATACTGGCCATGTGGAATGAGTTGCCAAAAAACGCCTTCCGTAAGTTATGTCCGCAACCGTCCCGCCAGACAGGATATGCAAGTTGCAAAGTTGACTGAAGACCTCAGCATTCCCGGAAACATGGGCAGAGAGGACAACGTCCGTAGTTGAAACACCACCTTGTACTCGTCGCCGAGGCTCAATATCAGTATTCTCGATTATCGGCGGCAGCGCGAACCTGTCAAAAAGTGGCGCTTGTTTCATATTTTAATACTCTACTTATAGTAGAGTAGTTTGTCAAGTTCAAAAGGATGCAATCATTATCAAACGTAAAGCTTAAAATTGCATTGAAAGAATATTTAGCGTCATTAAATGTAACGCCATATATGCTTGGAAAATGGGTAACCGGAGTAAGTCCGCAAACCATCTTCGCCGTGACCAACGGCACACGCAAACCAAGTCTTGATGTTCTCGAAGCGATTATAAACGCATTACGTTCAAAAGGGCATCCCGCAACGCCCGCGGATATAATTAAGTATGAAGCACAAGCACCTGAACAAGATATCGATCATTGAGAACGCAAACGACCCACGGTTATTTTATTCCCGCATCCGCAATTCGCAAATTGCGAACGCCGCTCTTAAACTATTTTTAGTCATCAGATAGACCGAGTTAAAGTTTGGCTGTCTTGCGGAGTCAGAAGAGTAACCGCAATCCTTCTTGACTGAATGAACATTCATTCAGTACAATTACTCTGCAAATCTTACAGGAGCCAACTAACTCGATATGGACGCGAAAATGGAAAAGGAATATATGAAGGGCGGCGAGTTTTTGATCGCTGATCAGACGACGGCGGAGGTTTTTACGCCGGAGGATTTTACGGACGAGCACCGGATGATCGGGGACACTTGTCGTGAATATATCGACAACGAGGTCGTGCCGAATTTGCCGCGGCTTGAGGCGCATGAGTGGGATGTCGCCCGCGATCTGGTGAAAAAGGCGGGCGAGTTGGGCTTGTTGGGTGCGAATATTCCTGAGGAATTTGGCGGAATGGCTCTGGATCAGACTTCGGGCTGCATTATCGCCGAGATGGTCGGGCGTGGCAGCGGGTTTGGTTCGACGTATGGCGCGCAAACGTCGATCGGTCTGCTGCCGATTTTGTATTGGGGTTCGGATGAGCTCAAGAAAGAGTGGATACCGAAGATCATTTCGGGCGAGGTCGTTTCGGCATATTGTTTGACCGAATCAGGTTCGGGTTCTGATGCTCTGGGTGCAAAATGCGTCGCCAAGCTGAGCGGCGACGGGCAGCATTACATCCTGAATGGCGAAAAGATGTGGATCACGAACGGCGGATTCGCTGATGTGTATCTTGTTTTCGCAAAGGTGGATGGCGAGAAGGAGAAGTTCTCGTGCTTCCTTGTCCCGCGTTCGGAAAATTGCCGTCCAGGAGCGGAGGAGCACAAACTTGGGATCAAATCTTCTTCGACGACGGCGGTTATCTTGTCCGACGCGAAAATTCCGGTCGGCAACCTGATCGGCAAAGTCGGCGACGGCGCCAAGATCGCGTTTAATGTTTTGAATGTTGGTCGGTTCAAGCTCGGTGCTTCGGTTACGGGCGGCGCAAAGCTGGCGATTCGCGAATCCGTTCGTTATGCCAACGAAAGGCATCAGTTCAACAAGCCGATATCGTCATTCGGTGCGATCAAGCACAAGCTGGCGGAGATGGCGATCCGAACGTGGGTTGCGGAATCGATCACGTACCGGACGGTCGGGATGATCGACGCGTTGATCGGCGACGATCACGGTAATGAGAAGAAATTGCAGTCGATCGAGGAGTACGCGGTCGAGTCGTCGATCAACAAGGTCGCGTGTTCTGAATCGCTCGATTATGTCGTCGATGAAATGGTGCAGATCTACGGCGGCTACGGCTATTCGGCCGATTATCCAGCGGAGGCGGCCTATCGCGATTCGCGCATCAACCGCATTTTCGAGGGCACGAACGAGATCAACCGGATGTTAATTCCCGGCCAGTTGATGAAGCGTGCTATGAAAGGCAAGATCGGTTTGCTTCAGGCCGCAAAAGCCTTGCAGGACGAAATTCTAAACCCGCAGATGTCGTTCGATGAGGACACAAACCTCCTTTCCGCCGAGACGAAATTGGCGAAGAATGCTAAGAAGGTTGCGTTGATGGTTCTCGGCACCGCGGCGCAGAAATATATGATGGCGTTGAGCGAACAGCAGGAAGTTCTCATCAACTGCGCCGACATAATAATGGATGCATACCAGATGGAATCGGCGATCTTGCGTGCCAAAAAGATCGCCGAAAAAAAAGGCGAAGAAGCCGCCGGCTGCTTTATCGACATGGCGTCCGTCTTCTGCAACGACGCCATTCAACGCATCGAATCAAAAGCGAAAAACACCCTCACAGCAATCGCCGAAGGCGACGAAGGCCGAACGCTTTTGGTTGCGTTGAAGCGGTTCACAAAAAACAACTCACCAGTAAACACCATCGCCGCAAGACAGCGGATCGCCGATGTCCTGATCGGGGCGAATGCTTATACTTTCTAACGGCAAAGCGATCGGTTCGATTGGCCCATGCGAAAACGCTCGGGCCTTTTTGTTCCTCGACGGCCTCCGCTTTTTTAACGCGCTCCTTGATTCAGTTTCAGCTTTAGATATTCTCCCACCAAAATAGCTGCAGGGTACGTGATCTGCTCTTCATTCTGAGCATGACCGCCGAGTTTCTCCGCAAAATCGATTGCCGGCTGTTTTTTCTCGGCCTGGGCCGCCGTCTTAAGAGCGTTTAGTGCCTCAACTATACCCTTATGTTCCTCCATCATTTTTGGTAGCTCCGCTTTCAGTTTGTCCGAAAGCTCGATCGCGTTTTTCATATCAGGCGATACGTTGCCGGCGGCCAGCGTTTCCAGCAATCCAAGTTGCGGCAAGGCGTACTGTTCTTCCTTTTCGAAATGGACCGATAGCCGTGCCTCGACGACCTTTGCGGCCTCGCCCGTTTTTCCGCCGGAATTGACAGCAACTTCGAGTGCTTCGTGTAGCTCCCGATGCTCGGCCGCGAGCGAACTTGGCGCCGCAAGTTTCATCGAGTTCGTCGCGGTCGCTGCCGGTGTTTGGTCCCGGGTGATAGCGACGCTGTTTACGGCACCCGAAGAGCATCCTGCGGCTGCCGCTAAAACCATAAGAAGGATCGCTGTCACAACAAATCGCAGTTCATTCACGTAAAATGTTCGTTCTGAGTTCATATAATTGTTCGCTCCTAAGCAAAGGATTTCACTGTCGAGTATATGTGCTCGGGGGCTGCGCCGAGGTGACTATAGTCACTTCCACTTTGCGTCAGAAATGTGACTCCGAAACGTAAGCGTTCTGTTAAGAGAGAGAATGCAAGCTGATTCGGGCGAAAGATCTACGTTGCGAAGCAAAGTTATGAGACGGGCGCGACAACCTACAATTACCGGCGCACCGGTTTTCAGTTTCGCCCGATTTCGTTTACGCTTTGTTCGTTGATAGGGAATCCCACATTCAGGAGAATATTTAAATGATGCTTATCCGTTCCGCATTTGTAGTTTGTGTTTTAGGAAAAGGTGGACGAGATGCAGGCGTTGCTGAAAGAAGCTTTGGATAAGGTCGTTTTCATACCTTTCGCGGCTGGTACAATATCCGGCTTCGAATACGCCCTGTACGAAAAGAACTTGCACAAAGACGAGTTCAACAAGAAATGGTGGGAAATTATCCGAACGTATCAGGGCATTGTGCCGCCCACGATACGTGGCGAGCAGTATTGCGACGCCTGCACCAAGACGCATATCAATGACGATCCTGCGTCGTATTACGACTACGCGTTGTCGTTCGTGCTGCTTTTCCAATTGCACGACCACATCTCGCGCAATATTCTCAAACAGGATCAGCACAACACGGATTATTACGGCAGCAAACAGGTCGGCGAATTTTTGCGAAAGATCATGGCCCCGGGCGCTTCGCGCGACTGGCGTGTGGTGCTGCGGGAAACCACCGGCGAAGACCTGAGCGCCAAGGCAATGCTGCGGTATTTCGAGCCGCTGATGGCTTATTTGAAAAAAGTGAACGCGGGGCGGAAATATACACTTGAGGATCTGCCTGCGGAGTGAAAGATCTCTGGCGACCACGACGTTACGCCGGCAGGCACCTGTTAGTCGTGTTTGCAACGGCATGGGTCGAATCCAGAATTGGGTGATGCCGGCGCTGTTTTAAATCTGAGATCTAAAATCTCAATCCTCCGGTCTCTGCGGTAGTATATAACTATGCCGAACATTGGGACACTGGGTGAATTAAGAGCAAGCGGGTATACGGTGCGGAGCGTGAAGGACGAGATGCGCTCTAATCTGATCGCAAAATTGCGTTCGGGTGAGCGGCTTTTTCCCGGCATTCTTGGTTATGACGAAACGGTTTTGCCGCAGCTTGTAAATGCTGTTTTATCGAAGCACAATTTTATCCTGCTTGGACTTCGCGGGCAGGCGAAATCGCGGATCATAAGGCAGTTGACCGAGCTTCTTGATGAAGAGATCCCGATCGTCGCCGGTTCCGAAATAAACGATAATCCTTTCGCGCCGCTTAGTGCTTATGGCCGGCAGGCGGTCGATCTGCATGGCGACGAGACGAAGATCGACTGGGTGCACCGCGACAATCGGTTTGTCGAAAAACTTGCGACGCCGGACGTGACGATCGCGGACATTATCGGCGATGTCGATCCGATAAAAGCGGCGAAGGGCGGCCATTTATTGTCGGACGAACTGACGATTCATTTCGGCCTTTTACCGAGAGCGAATCGCGGGATCTTCGCTATAAATGAACTACCGGATCTTGCGGGTAAAATACAAGTCGGCCTGTTCAACATCATGCAGGAAGGCGATGTGCAGATAAAGGGTTATCCTGTGCGGCTGCCGCTCGATGTACTGCTTGTTTTCAGTGCGAATCCTGAAGATTATACGGCCCGCGGAAAGATCATCACGCCGCTAAAAGACCGTATCGGGGCCGAAGTACACACTCATTACCCGGCGAATGTGCAGTTGAGTTCATTGATCACTCAGCAAGAAGCGTGGACGACGCGAGATCTGCCGGTGAAGGTGCCTGAATTTATTACGGAGATAATTGAACAGATCGGTTTCGAAGCACGCGATGACCAGCGTGTTGATAAACGTTCGGGCGTGTCGCAGCGGTTTTCGATCACGGTGCTTGAATCGGCAGTTTCGAATGCCGAGAGGCGTTCACTGTTCACCGGTGAAATGAAGATAGTGCCGCGCATATCGGACATTTACGCCGCCTTGCCCGCCATGACCGGCAAGATGGAGTTGGAATACGAAGGTGAGCAGATCGGAGCGACGCGGCTTGCCAAAGATCTGATAAAACGCGCCAGCGGCGTGATATTCGGAGGCTTTTTTCTTGGGATCGATTTTGAACGAGCGGTTCAATGGTTCGAACAGGGCAATAAGATCCTTCTGTCCGATACTGCTTCCGCAGATGAGTGCATAATGCTTTTGGAAAGTGTTCCGGAGCTGATCGGATCCACGCTTGTTCCGCTCGATATCGACCGCAAGGACAAAGCAAACGTAGTCTCCGCCTGCGAGTTTGTTCTCGAGGGCCTCTACGCGCAGAACAAGATCACCCGCACTGAGGACGGTGGCTTTGAAGCGGCCACGAAAGCGAAGCGCGACCGTCGCGGGATGATATATGAGGACTTGACGGACCTTGAGGGGTATAACTAATTTTGGTGAATTGATATGGCTGAAGAAAACGATCAGGCTGAGAAGATCGGCAATGAGAGGAACGGGAGCCCTTTGAAAGGCTGGCTTATCAAGATCGGCATTCTGGTTGTCGTGTTTCTACTTGGGCTTGTTCCTATGTGGATCTCTAAGCGGAGTGTCGTCAACGAACTAGACCAATCGAAACGCGAGCTTCGCCGAAGCCAGCTCGAGGGCACGTTGGCGACAGCCGAGATCTTTGCTCGCCGCGGTGAATATGAGACAGCCCGGCAGAGTGCGAGCAGCTTTTTCACCGACTTGCAGGCAGAGCTCGGTAGATCTGAACCAACTACGCTCAGTGCCCAGGAGCGGTCACAGATGCCGCAGCTTTTGAGCGGCCGCGATGAGATAATCACACTGCTTTCCAGAAACGATCCGGCCTCGGCTGAGAGGCTTTCAAACCTATACGTTGCTTATCACGCGGTCACTGCCGGAACAACGCCATCGCAATAGCGAATGGGCCGCGACAGAACGTTTCGATCCGTCGCGGCCCATTCGGCACCTCCCCATTGCTCGTTCCTGCTTGATCTAGTTACGCCGATTGTAATAGCGTTCGTATTTCTTGGTCTTCGGATTCAGCTTGTAGGTGTACAGTGCTGAACCGCCCGCGCCTACCGCCGTGCCGATGAGTGCTCCCTTTTTACCACCGATCAGCCCGCCGATTATCGCACCTGCCGCCGTGCCGATGCCGATATTGATCAGGTTGCGATGCCGGCTGTAGAAGTTGCCGTCGCGACGTTCGTAATTGCGATCGCGGTCATATTCCCGATCTCGGTCATAGTTTCGATTGACACGCTGGCGGTTACTACTTCGCTGCGTCTGTGCGTTCGATTCGGACGCAAAGAATGGGATCATCATGGCCATCATCGCCATCATCAAAAAGGAAGCTATATATTTTCTCATTGCTCTTTCCCCCTAAAGTTTCTCGAAGGCAACACCTTCATTGTCCTGATATATATCAAAGGCCGTGCCACGATCGTAAGGTATCGAGTTATCAATGGGTTAGCGTGGATCACTAACGATCTGGCGGCCCGCGAAAAGCACTAAATCGGATACAGATCAGCGAAATGGTATGCGCTTCAGGATAAAAAAGATCGCAGCCGCGCAAGATGGAAATCAAGGCGGCCGCGAGGCGAGGCGAGGCAAAATGACTTTGCGGATCAGTAACGGTTATACCGACGCTTTTTCGGGTTGAGCTTATAGGTGTACAGAGCCGACCCGCCGGCTCCGGCAAGAGCGCCGATCAATGCACCGCGCCGCCCGCCAAGCATTCCGCCAAGCAAAGCTCCGCCGCCCGTGCCGAGGGCCATGTTGATCACGTTGCGGTGTCGGCGGTAAAAACTAGGCCGGCGTGAACCAGAATAGTAAACCAGCCGGGACGATGAGTAATATACCGGCTGTCGGTAAGCTCCGCGGTTGTTTGAGCGGTTATATCGCCTGCCGCCGTTAGACCCGTAATACGCATTGCTGTAACGTGGCGAGCGATAGCTCCTGCGGCAAGAATCCTGTGCCGAAACAGAAAGCGGGAGCATCACGGCGAACACCGTAAATGCTAGAGCACTAACCAAAAACTTCTTCATTGTTTCCTTCCTTTAAATAAATTTCAGTCCGGAGAGAGGATTGTGCTAAGTTTTTGGAGAGAGAAAAATAGATCGGCTTGGGTAGGGACAGGTTAACGCAGTCCCGGAGGTTAAAGCAAGTTTCGGGAAACCGGCTTGAGTCCGGTCGATGGATTCTTTCTCCTTGACCACAGAACAAGAGGAGTAGGAAGAAAGAAAACGAATTGAAAGGTTCGGAGAATTACTGACGAATGAAGTTTATTCGCTATTCAAAATTCAATGGTTTCGACGTGTTCGGCGTGGATCTTGGGGAACTGATGGATTCGCTGTCGGACGCCATGCTCGACTCGGGATATTCGGACGATTACTGGTGGACACGCGAGCGTCATAAGCCGGACGATTCGATCGATGCCTTGCGCCAGGCAATTCTTAACGCCCTCCTTGATAAAGGCATACTGAATGAGCACGACGTCGAGAAGATGCTTGCCGACAACGACGGAAGGTTTCGCGGCTCATTGTTGGAAGAACTGATAAACAAGCTGATCGAGCGGTTGGTCGAGGAAGGTTATCTCGATCTGAAGGAAGTTGAACAACCGCTCGGCGAACGCGGGCTCGGCGTAGAGCAAGGAGAGGTCGGCGAACCATCGCCGCGAAATATCAAATTTGAGGTTACAGACAAAGGCCTCGATTTTCTTGGGTACAAGACGCTGCAAAAGCTGCTCGGGTCAATGGGAAAGTCATCGATCGGCCGGCATGAAACGCCGCAGCTCGATACTGGTGTCGAAGCCGCGCTCAGCTCAAAACCTTATGAATTCGGCGACACCATTAATCTTGACGTCAACGCAACGCTAATGTCGGCAATTGCGCGCGAAGGCCTCGGCGTTCCGCTAAATCTTGAATACAGCGATCTTTACGTGAGGCAGCAGGATTATACCTCGTCATGCGCGACGGTCGTTATGCTCGATTGCTCGCATTCGATGATACTTTACGGCGAGGACCGGTTTACGCCTGCGAAAAAGGTTGCGATCGCTCTGGCCCATCTAATTCGGACACAATATCCTGGCGACAGCCTCAAGATCGTTCTGTTTCACGATGGGGCCGAAGAATTGCCGATCTCGAAACTCGCCTCCACACAAGTTGGCCCATATCACACGAACACCGCCGAAGGGTTAAAGCTTGCTCGCCGAATTTTGACGGCGCAGCGAAAAGAGATGAAGCAGATCGTTATGATAACCGATGGCAAGCCGACCGCGGCATTCATCGAACCGTCTAACGCTGCATACTTCGCTTATCGCCGATATTCCGACACGATGGCGGGCGACAAGCGGCTGTTATACAAAAACTCGATGGGGAACGACCCGTTTGTTATGGCCGAGACCTTTAAAGAGGTCCAGGCATGTCGCAAAGCCGGAGTAATGATCAATACGTTTATGCTGGCCAGCGATCATCACCTGGTTGAATTTGTAAAGAAAATGACGGCAATGACACGCGGGAAGGCATACTTCGCCAATCCGAATAATCTGACGCAGTTCGTGCTGATGGATTTTTTGAAACGGCGCACGACCCGTGTAAAATAGGTGTCGGCGATACCTGCCGTCTCCTAAATGTTAAAAGACGATAT
>CAUJFK010000127.1 GCA_963169175.1 Acidobacteriota bacterium
GATCAGCCATGAGAATTCCATTGTCCGAATTTGAACAATTCATTGATGAGTCTGTATGCAAGCGTGGGCGTACATATTTCAACAAAGGGTTTGTAACTGAATGTGAAGAAATCACGGATGGAAATTTCGAGGCAATTGTTGCCGGGACTCAGGACTTTCTAGTTAGTTTAAGTAGATTGTCTATACTTAGCAAAATATGATACTTTGCTAAGTATGGTGAATTTACTTAGCAACATCGTTAAGAAGCAACAACAGGAGATTCCTGTAATTCTGAGACAGGCGACTGTTGAACGCGATTCAAGAACAACGCTGACAAAGACATTATCCTCGGGGCTGATCAAAGCCGTTATCGGCCCGCGACGTTCGGGCAAGTCCAGTCTTGTTTTGCAGTGTCTTGGCGGAAATAAGGCGGCATATCTGAATTTTGAAGACGAGGCTCTGACCTTCAGTTTTACCGCCGATGAGGTTTTGGAAGCTTTCGAGGAAGTCTATCCTGGTTACGAATACATATTTTTTGATGAAATACAGCTTTTCCCGGATTGGGAAAAACTGCTAAACAGGCTTCACCGGACGGGTAAAAACCTAATCGTCTCAGGCTCTAATTCAAAATTGCTTAGCGGCGAGTTGGCTTCAAGCCTGACGGGACGGCATCTGGTGCTTGAACTTCTGCCGTTTTCTTTCCACGAGTATTTATCAGCAAGAGGTGGAAATCCAGGTACACAGGAAGATTACGTAAATTACCTTAACTCCGGCGGGTTTCCTACGGTCGTGCTGCACGAAGACAACGCGGGCGAATTTCTGAGGGCATTGTGGGATTCGGTGATCTTAAAAGACGTTGTGGGGCGCTACAAATTGAGGCGTCCGGTCGAGTTGAGGAATCTGCTGTACGTCATTTTACAGCAGATGTCGGCGAAGGTGACTTCGAGGTCGCTTGAAAGAGCTGTTAACAAGCAGCTTAGCAACGTTACGATAAATAAGTTTATCGGTTACGCCAAGCAGGCATATCTTTGCAGTTTGCTGCAGAACTATTCGTTCAAGCCACGCGAACGCGTAAACTCCGAAAAAAAAGTCTATGTTTTTGATAACGGATTTTACACTGCCCATCGTTCAACACCGCAGGCGGATATCGGAAGGCTCCTTGAGAACGCTGTGTTTATAGACCTTGTTCGGTTGGGCTTCGAACCTAATGTTGACCTGTTCTACTATCGAAGCAAGTCGGGCTATGAGGTGGACTTTTTTATACTCAGGAACGGGAAGCCATATGCACTTTGTCAGGTCGCGTTCGAGGCAAGCGATATTGCTACGTTCAACCGAGAAATGCGTTCGCTGATCGCGGCCGGTAATGAGCTAAACATAGACAAACTTTATTTCCTCACTGCGGATGGCGTCAGACGGAGCGATTTGATCGACAATAAACTGATCGAAACTATTCCGGCGTGGGAATTAAATTCTGCAATCGTTTGATTTGCAGGAAGAACTTGATCATGTGTAGTCGCTTGAGCAATTTATTTCGATGCCACAGAGGAGTCGGAGTGTTCAAATGCAGAGACCATCCGGTCAATTTCAGCTTTGTTCAAGCCGAGAGTCTGAGCAACGTCGCGCCATTTGGCAACCTCTATACCAACTTCTTTCATGATCGCTTTCGCTTCATCTTGGGACAATCTGAAATCCTTTAATACGGATAAGGCAAGATCAAGCGAGGCAGTGCCGTCGTTGAGATCAATTGTTGTTGTCAGAATTCTGGGTTTTATTTCTACGGGCGTAGGGTTCAGATCATAGGCCGAGGACAATCTCCATCCTTTATGGCGTTCGTAGAGAAATCCGTGGTTGCGTAGGTGATCGTCAGTATTGGAAATCAGAATGCCAAAAACTATCCGTCGCCAAAGTTGGGCTAGATCTTTTGAAGGATCGGCTCCGTATTGACGCAGCGCATCTGCGATCTCCAAGTAGCTATGTGTATCGTTATCTTTTGCTTGGAGCATGCTCATAGCAGACAGGAATGGCACTCGGATATTTCCAATACGATCGAATCGTCGAATGAGCAGCACAGGTTTCTCGGAAACATTTATCATTCTCCACGATGGGACGAGGACGCCGGCTTTTTCGGCTAGTGTCAACGCAACAGCTTCCCAGGCCACGACATTATGTTCGTCATCCCTACTTGAGAATTTGGCAATGGCGAGTTGACCGTCAGTCTCTAGAACAGAGGCCTTTGGCCGGGCACCGCCCACGGATGAACCCGGTGCAAGTAGAATACGCAGGTCTTCGGCAGTTTCATCTTCGTCCAGAAAATGTTCGGCGGCCGAGAGCAATTTCGGTAGCTCGACAAGCGGCGGAATCGCTCTGGTCTCATCCGGAGCCAAAAAGGGTCCGCCGGATTCGTCAGCAAATCTCAGAGCACCTTGTCGAGCTTCATCATTTACACCGAGCAGAAAGTCGGCTTCGCCTAACGTCCGAGGTATTTCGTCTAGGGATCGCGCTCGTCGAGCTTCGGCACGGCGCATCAAAATTCGTCCCCAACGATCCGGAGCTGAGTCGCCGATTGAGCCGAACAGGCTCTGGTCAGCCAAGGTGTGACACGAGCCTGCGGTCAGAGTCTACGCCGGTTCTAATGCAAAATGCTCCGCATGCTTAAGCTATCTTTCATCGTATTCGAACGAGGCGCTTTCGCTCCCTTTTCGGTAGTGACACCACAACCGACCGACAGGAATATTTTCGTCGCCAAGAGCAATATAGACGGAGAGTCTTCGGCTACTATTCATTGCTGCTCGCCTTCTTGGTAGGGAATCGAATACGTTTGGGGAGATTTTCTTCTTCAAGCATCCGTCCGACGGTATCGAATGTCGCATCCGCAAGATCACTCAGTCGGTCGGTTAGTCCCAAAGCAAACAGCACATTGGCATAGCCTCCGAGCGAGACTGAAGGATCGCCTTTTTCGATCTTGCCAAGCGTCGCTCGCGATAGATCTGCGCGCTCGGCCATTAGAGCAACCGGAATGCGCCGCCGCCGCCGACTATCGCGGATATCTTGCCCAAGCTTGCGTAAGGCTTTTTGAATCGGGATTGGCAGACTTGTTTTACGCATATGGCAATCATTACACAAATGATATTAGTCGCTAATAGGCTTAAGGACTATATTAGTATCCTTTAAGATCGAATATAAATCAATCGTTGAAATGAAAGCAGCCTACTATACGGCCTATGAATAGAAATCAAACATGATGTGAATAATTTTACATTTACATTGTGGATGTCCCGTTTATTGTTAAAGCTTGAATTCAAGTAGTAAGTGCAACTCTTGGGGTCGCGGTTGAAGGGTAACTTGAAGCAGCATCTTCACTCTTTGATCCAGGACTGCTCCCCGCCCGATGCGTCTCGCCAATAACCAAACCGTGCTTTGGCCCACATAACTCATCGACTTCCAGCACCATTGCATGCCAGATCATTTCTCGCACGGACCCGCGTATGAACGCCCGAAACGCCTCAACCGCCTCGCTCCCTTGTCCCTTCTTTTCAAAAACCCTAAACTCTCTCATTGATGGTCTCCTTGCCGATCCAACTCGGCATTCACTTACATGAATTTCTTGCCGGCGAAAGTATCGCCCTCAGGAGACCACTTTTTCAACTTTTAACAATTATTGGGACGCTTCCCAGAAACCTGTCTGCGACCCTAAAATGAATTTCCCAATCGGTACAACGACTTAGTACACTAGACAACCTTGCTTGGAATTTGAGAACATAGTCGCTTGCAAATTCTGACTTACATTTTTGTTGCGTACTTGCTGGCCCTTTCGGTGCAGCCGTGTAGGGACAGCGTAATGCCGCGTGACGATCAGGGTCACCCGATTCAGAAAGTTGCCCATCTTGATCGATCGTCGCAGGACAGAGAAAGTGACACTTACGATGATTGCTCACCGTTTTGCGTTTGTTCGTGCTGCGGGAGCAACTCAGCCCCAACGATCGCTTATACTCTGCCGGTAACTTCTCCAAAAGTTCGTGAGGTTGTTGCCGAAGTGGAAACACAATACAAAACTCCCTACAAATCAACCCGCACCTACTCCATCTGGCAACCGCCAAAAGCCTAACTAACAACCCAAAACTGCGCCTTTTTGTTTGATGGTCGCGCCTATTTTTGGCCGTAACTGTCGCGCGTTTTTGTTAGCTATTGTTTTTGGAATTTATGCACAGATCCATTTTATTGTTAGCTCTGATAACCGCGGCCGTCGCTGTACCGGGACAGACAAAGTTAGCCGACGCCAATTATCCGATCTATCACAGCCAAACGGATGGACTTTCTCTTGCCGAGATCGTCAAGCTGGCATTTGAAACAAACAGCGAGATAAAGATCGCTCAATTAGAGGTCGATAAGGCGAAAGCTCGAATGACGCAGGCCCGCCTTAGGCCGAACCCGACGCTTGAAGTCGATCAGAGTTCCGGCCGGTTAGTTGGTTCGCCCGGTAACGGTGAGTTCAGTGCGGGTGTTTCATTTCCGTTGGAACTCTACGGCCAGCGGAACCGGCGTATCGAACGCTCCAGAGCCGAGATCGTTTTGAAGGAAGCGGAAATTGCAGCGAGACAGCGGGAGATACTTTCTCGTATCGTTGCCGACTATGCCGACGCTCTTTCTGCTTTTCGCGAGATCAAGAACCTTGACGAGATGCTTGTCATCGACATCGAAACGATCAAGTTTGTGCAGATCCGTGTCAACGAGGGCGAAACCGCACCGCTTGAGCTTAGCCTTTTACAAACTGAGGTTGAGCGTTTGCGCGTGCAGCGTCAGCTTGCTGAAGGGCGGCTGCAAACAGCGGTCACACGGCTTAAGTATTTTGCCGGAGTAGCGTATGAACAGCCGCTTCGTATCAAAGAAGAGCTTCCACTGGCTACTTTTCCGTCGCTCCCGCCTTCGACGGAAGTAGCAATCGCTATTGGCCTGAAAAGCCGGCCTGAGATTCGAATTGCTGAACTCGAACAGCAATTGGGAAACGCGGGTCTGCGACTAATCCGTTCCGGGGCAAAACCGGAGATATCGGCATTTACAAAATTTTCTCTCAACAGATCAATTATCGATTTGCCGACTGGTCCGTTTCCGCAAGAGCGCGACCGAAGCTTACTGTTCGGTGTCACTATCGGCTTGCCCGTATTTGATCAAAAGCAAGGAGCCAAGGCGGAGGCTGCGATAGCGGTACGTCAGGCCCAGGAATGTCGTGTTCTTGCAGAGGGCGTGATCAGGAAAGAGATCACTCTTGCTTTTCAACAGCTCGAAACTGCTAGGAAGGCCCTTATCGCACTTGAGACGAATGTGCTTCCGCGTTCCCGCGAGAATGTCGAGACGATCCGCAGCGTCTACCAGATCGGGCAGATAAAGATCACGGACCTGCTCGTCGAGCAGCGACGATTGGTCGACGCGAATCGCGACGTCACAGAAGCATTGACCGTAAAATATCGAGCAGAGGCTGATCTATTTATTGCCATCGGACTCACATTTGATAAGTAGGGGAAAAAGAATATGGCAGAAGTTAAGATCACAGGACAAAGCGAGCATGACGCGGCCGACGAGGCAGAACTTGACCGCCTCGAATCAAATCTAGATCGCTATGAATTACTCGACATTGAGTCCAAACGCGCAAAAAAGAACGCGCTGCTACCTTGGATAATAACGGCGGCTGTCGTTGGTTTGATCGCGACGATCGGGATCGCGTGGATCTTTAGTAAGAATTCGGCGAGCGGTGAAAAAGCAGCGACCGAGGAACACAACGAAGACCCGGGACATTCTGAGGACGAGAAAGGCAAGGAAGTTAGGCTCGATCCCGATGTATTGGCGTCTGCCGGAATCGCGACGGAGTCGGTTACACAGCGGCCGGCTGTCGGCCTATTGAATGTCACGGGTGCCGTCGAACTAAATCCTGAGACGACGGAAATGGCAACCACATTGGTTGGCGGCCGAATGGAGAAGGTTTATTACGGTGTCGGCGACTATGTACAAAAAGGTGCGGTGTTAGCGGTAATTTCGAGTCCGCAGCTCGCGCAAATACACGGCAAGATGCACGAAGCCAAGACGAAGTTTGAATTGGCACAGAGAAATCTTGCTCGCGTTCAGAGATCTGAGAACCGGGCCGCCGCGTTGCAGGCAAAGGCAAGGCTGGACGAGGCCGAGGCAACTTTGAAGCGAACTAGACGCCTTATCGAACTTGGTGCGGGTGCGGGCAAGGATCTGATCGCTGCCGAGACGACATATAAAACAGCAAAGGCCGATTATGATTTTCAGACCAATATTGCATTGAACAAAGAATTGCAGGAAGCAAGTGCGGAGGTTGAAACGGCTCAGGTTGATCTTCGGCACATCGAGGATGAAATGCGGGCACTAGGTGTTCCCATCGAGTCAGGTAAGCCGGACGATCACCGCGTTGATTCCTCTCTCGTTTCTTTAAGATCACCGCTTTCAGGAATTATTACCGAAAGAAAATTCAACGCCGGGGCCGGTATTGAGGCGGCAACCCCGATATTCTCGATCTCGAATCTTAGCACGGTGTATGTGATCGCAAATGTCCCGGAAGCAAATTTATCGAGGCTTCGCGTTGGTTCCGTTGCTGAGATTACTTCGCCCGCGATCGGAACGGTCAGCGGTCGTGTTTCATATATCGATCCTAAATTAGATGAGACGACCAGAACAGGACGCGTTCGCCTGGAAGTTTTAAATGCCGGTGGAAAACTTCGTGCGGGAATGTTCGCTCAGGTCGGGTTTTACACGGGAACAAGGGCCGAGAGCGGCGAAGAGCTAGTCGTGCCTTCGTCAGCCATTCAGCGAGCCGGAGACAAAACCGTCGTTTTTGTGCCGCGCGATGACGAAACGGGAGCGTTTGAAGTTCGCGAGATCGAGGCCGGTGCTGACATTAACGGCTACACAAAAGTTATCGAAGGGCTAAAGCTCGGAGAAAAGGTTGTGACGAAAGGCAGCTTTACGCTAAAGACGCAGTTAGAAAAAGGAGCAATGGGGGACGATCACTAATATGATCAATGCATTAATAAGATTTTCCATTGCTCAGAAACTAGTTGTGCTTCTGCTTGTAGCAATAATGGCGGCAGCGGGAGCGTACAGCCTTGTCAATTTGCCGATCGATGCGGTGCCGGACGTGACCAATGTTCAGGTTCAGGTATTGACGAGTGCACCGTCGTTAGCTCCGCTGGAAATTGAGAGGCAGATAACATTCCCTATCGAAGTCTCGATGTCCGGCCTTCCCAATGTCGAAGAACTGCGTTCAGTATCTAAGTTTGGCATTTCGAATGTGACCATCGTTTTCGAAGAAACGACAGACATCTACTTTGCCCGGCAGCTTGTGCTGGAACGGCTTTCTCAGGCAAGGGAGCAAATACCGTCGAATATCGGTTCTCCCGAAATGGGACCAATAGCGACCGGCTTGGGCGAGATCTATCAATATGAGGTCAAGGCCGCGAAAGGCAGTAATTACACACCGACCGATCTTCGTACAATTCACGACTGGAACATTCGACGGCAATTGATGGGCGTTCCGGGTGTCACAGAGGTCAATTCACTCGGTGGCTTTGGTAAACAGTACGAGGTTCGCCTCGAACCTGAGAAGTTGCAATCCTATGGCCTGAGACTTCGTGACATTTATGAGGCAGTCACGCGCAATAACGGAACTGTCGGCGGCGGTTACATTGAAAAAGGTGCCGAGCAGTATCTGCTTCGCGGCGTTGGCCTTGTCGAGACGATGGACGACATTGCAAATATTGTCGTTAAGACCGGCGCCGAGGGCGTTCCGATCTATGTAAAGGATCTGGGTGAGATTGTCGAGGGCAAAGGCATCAGACAAGGTGCGGTCACGGCCGACGGCGAAGGAGAGATCGTATCGGGCATGGCGATCATGCTAAAAGGCGAGAACTCGCGGACGGTTGCAACACGCGTTGCCGACCGGATCGGCGAAATACAAAAATCGCTTCCTGCGGGTGTCACTATCGAACCCTTCTACGACCGAACGGCTTTAGTGAAACGCGCGATCGCGACGGTCGAAACAAATCTGCTCGAAGGAGCGGCTTTGGTCATACTCGTTTTGCTGTTGCTCCTCGGCAACTGGCGCGGGGCTTTACTAGTCGCGACGATCATTCCCCTGTCGATGCTGTTTGCGGCAATCATGATGCGTGTTTTCAACGTGTCAGGGAATCTGATGAGCCTCGGCGCATTGGACTTCGGCTTGATCGTCGATGGTGCGGTTGTGATGGTTGAGAACGTGGTTCGCCGCCGAGCAGAAGCCCAGCACGAAAATTCTCGCGAACCGCCGGAACGAACGATCCTCGAAGCATGTCTCGAAGTCGCGCGTCCCGTTGTTTTCGCGGTCACTATCATAGGCATCGTTTATTTGCCGATCCTCAGCCTTCGCGGCATCGAGGGCAAGATGTTTGTGCCAATGGCCTTGACCGTGATCTTTGCGTTGCTTGGTTCGCTTATCCTGTCGCTGACATACGTTCCGGCAATGCTTGCATTGATACTGAAGGGCAAAGTTTCCGAGAAGGAAAGTCCGCTCATTCGCTGGTCAAAGATGATCTACAAACCGTCGCTGGCGTTTGTGATGAAGTTTCGTGCTCAAGTGCTGGCGGTTGCGATCACCGTGGTCGTGATCTCGGGAATAATATTTCCGTATCTCGGCGGGGAGTTCATCCCGCGTCTCGACGAAGGCGACATACTTATTGAGGCGATGATGCTGCCGAGCGTTTCGCTCGATCAGGCGACTAAAACGACGACCGAGATCGAAAAGTCGCTCAAATCATTTCCCGAAGCAAAAACTATCGTTTCAAAATGCGGTGCTCCGGCGGTCGCAAATGATTCGATGAGTTTGAATCAATGCGATGTATTCGTGATGCTGAATCCGATCGAGAGTTGGAGATCAGAGCTTTCAAAAGAACAACTTGTCGAAAGAATGTCCGAAAAGCTTGAGGTAGAAGTCCCTGCAGCGGCGTCCTTTGGTTTCATGCAGCCGATCGAAATGCGCGTTAACGAGCTTATAGCAGGAACGCGTGGTGACGTAGCCGTAAAGTTATTTGGCGACGATCTTGGTGTTCTCGCCGAGAAAGGTGAAGAGATAGAAAGGTCACTGGCCTCGATAAAAGGTGCCGAAGAAACGAAGTCCGAGGTGACTACGGGTTTGCCGCAGTTGCAGGTCAAGCCCGACCGTGCAGCGATAGCGCGTTACGGTTTGAACGTCGAAGATGTTAACGACCTGGTTGAATCAATCTTTGCCGGAAAGAAAGCAGGTGAGGTCTTCGAGGGCGAACAGCGGTTTGATATTGTCTTACGGCTGAATGAAAGTGCATCGCAGACCGTTGAATCGGTCAGGAACCTTTTGTTGACGGCCCCCAATGGAGGCCGGGTGCCGCTATCTCAAGTCGCGGATATTTCACTAAGCGACGGCGCCGCACAAATATCCCGTGACGACACGCGTCGGCGAATCGTCGTATCGACCAACGTTCGAGGCCGCGACGTAGCTAGCTTTGTCGTTGAAGCGAAGGTGAAGGTCGAGAAAGAAGTGACGCTTCCGCCGGGTTATTACTTGCAATGGGGCGGTGCGTTCGAAAATCTTGAAAGGGCGACCAATCGCTTGCTTATCGTGGTTCCGATAGCTTTATTTCTTATTTTCGTGATGCTGTTCTCTACCTTTGGTTCGGCAAAGCAAGCCTTGATGATCTACACGGGAATCCCGTTTGCGGTCGTGGGCGGCGTAATTGCTTTAGCGGTGCGCGGAATGCCGTTTTCGATCTCAGCGGGCGTTGGATTCATCGCTCTGTTTGGCGTCGCTGTATTGAACGGGGTCGTAATGGTCAGCTTCATTAACCATCTTCGCGAAGAAGGCAAACCCGTGATCGATGCGGTAAATGAAGGATCCATGACGCGGTTGCGACCCGTGCTTATGACCGCACTGGTCGCGAGCCTCGGGTTTATTCCGATGGCTCTGGCAACTTCTGCAGGCGCTGAGGTCCAAAGGCCTTTGGCGACTGTTGTGATCGGCGGACTAATAACCTCGACGGTGCTCACGCTGCTTATTTTGCCGACGCTTTATGCGTGGTTTGAAAAGGATGTCGAAGGTGAATTCACGGAGGAATAGGCTATGAAACTGATAATCGCAATAGTACGGCCTTTCACGGTCGAGAAGATCGTGAACGCATTCGAGAATATCGAAAATTTTCCTGGTATGACATTGATCGATTCGGAAGGCTTCGGCCAGCGTTTGAGAACGTCCGTCTTCGATGCGCTCGATCCGTTCAAATCAAATAAGCGGATCGAGATCGCCGCTAACGACGAGATGGCTAATGAGATCGTCGCCGCGATCAAACAGCACGCGCATACGGGGAAAAAGGGTGATGGGATAGTTGTCGTCGTTCCTATTGATGCGGCTATCTTAATTTAAACCCAATGACGACGGCCCCTTCCAACGGCGGCGCTGGGTCAAACCTGCACTTTTTCTTTTCCGGGCGGAATGTCGGGGCCGATGCGTTTTTCGACGTAGGTGAGGCCGGCGAGGACGATCCAGGCGAGCACGGCGGCGACTGCTGCGAGGCC
Source organism: Acidobacteriota bacterium (assembly GCA_963169175.1). Taxonomy (GTDB): domain Bacteria; phylum Acidobacteriota; class Blastocatellia; order Pyrinomonadales; family Pyrinomonadaceae; genus OLB17. The sequence goes on from CAUJFK010000127.1 coordinate 10,570, forward strand.
TATCTTGCCCAGTCCGACGGCTACGCCAATGGCGGCTGTCATGAAGAGTCCGGCGGCGGTGGTCAGGCCGCGTATCTCGCTCTTTTCGGTCTGCTTCAATATTGTTCCAGTGCCGATAAACCCGACACCGGTCGTGACCCCTTGAATTACGCGTGATAGAGCATCGGTCTGCATATCAAACGACATTCCCGCAAGTACGAACGATGCCGTTCCCATCGTAATAAGAATGTGTGTTCGCATTCCGGCCGCTTTCCCAACTCGCTCACGCTGAAGCCCGACCATGCCTCCAAGGACCAGCGCCGCAAAAAGCCGGACGATCACGCGGATCAATTCATCCGGATGGCTAAGCCCGCCGGTAAGTTCATGCCAGACAATTTCCATTTGGACATTCTCGCACAGTGCAGGCGGGGATGCTTAAGAAAAGTTAAGAATGTGTTGTGTGGGCGGCTGAATGAATATGGCTATGGGCGATCTGTATTAGGTACAGCTATCAGCCCTCAGCCGTTAGCCATCAGTCTCAACAGGCGGTTGGGAAAACTTTTTTTCTGGTGTATCGTATACATTCACATAAAAGTTGTTTCGTGCCGCGTCCCTTGCGGTTTTTGTTAGATTCGGATCCACCGACAATTAGAAAAATGAAAAGACTAACCACCCTAAAAACCCTAATTGCGCTTGCGGCCTTTCAGGCGCTGCTACTACCTAACCTTGTTCTGGCACAAACGGCAAAGCCGGTCCAGGACGTTTACGCCTCCATCCGAAAGGAAGGAACGGAAAATTCGAAGATCCTTAATACGATGCACTATTTCTCGGACCTGTACGGTCCGCGTCTTACGGGCTCGCCAAATTATGTGAACGCCGCAAAATGGGGCGTTGCCGAAATGAAACGCTGGGGATTTGATAATGCATTTCTTGAACCGTGGGATTTCGGCCATCCCGGTTGGGTCAGTGATCGTGCTACGGGCCTTATGCTTTCGCCTATACCTGATACTCTGACGTTTGAGGTCCTGGCGTGGACGCCTTCGACCAAAGGCACTGTTACAGCCGATGCGGTCCATCTTGTCGTGCCCACGTTTCCGGCCGCTTCAAACCCGCAGGTCCAGCAAATGCCGACGCAGGCCGAATTGACGAAGTATTTCGACAGCGTAAAGGCCGGCGTTAACGGAAAGATCGTGCTTGTCGGCAAGCATACCTTCATAGACCAATCGCGTGATCCGGCGCCAAAGCATATTCCGCTCGAAGATCTGAAAAAGCGTTTCGATCCGAATTCACCGGCACCGGAATTTCGATTTCCGCAACGGACGCCAGTTACGCCGCGTGAAGGAGCTTTGACGGCGGGCCAGGTCAACGAACAGCTTGAGAAATTCCTTTTGGATAACAATGTTCTGGTTCGGATAAACGAATCGCAGCTTGACCGCGGTGCCGTTCGCGCGTTTAACAACCGGACATTCGATATTGCCAAGGCTGTCCCGACCGTAGTTTTGCGGAACGAAGATTTCGGCCGCATCACTCGCCTTCTGGCACATCAGACCCCTGTTAAACTTGAGTTCAATCTACAGAGCCACACCGTGCCTGAAGGAACTACGAGCTATAACATGATCGGCGAGATAGCGGGAACGGACAAGAAGGACGAAGTGATCATGCTCGGTGGCCACCTTGATTCGTGGCACTCCGCGACTGGTGCAACCGATAATGCGATCGGGTGCGCGACGATGATGGAAGCCGCGCGGATACTGAAAGCGATCGGCGTAAAGCCGCGGCGAACGATCCGCGTTGCCTGCTGGGGCGGCGAAGAGCAGGGTTTGCTTGGTTCACAGGCATATGTGAAGAAACACTTTGGAACGGCCGAAGCTCCGACCGCGGAGTTTGCAAAATTCGGCGGCTATTTCAACATAGACAGTGGAACCGGACGTGCACGCGGACTCAGCGTTTTTGGGCCGCCGGAAACATCGACCGTACTTCGTGATGCCCTTGCCCCATTCTCAGACCTTGGATTTGCGGGAGCGATCAGCACAAAGAGCCGAGGATTAGGCGGAACGGACAGCACTTCGTTCAACGCGGCCGGTTTGCCGGGAATCGGAGCGTCGCAAGACCCGATCGAATACTTCGGTGTGACGTGGCATACCAATCTGGACACGTATGAACGCATCATCGAGGACGATGTGAAGGCATCGGCGATAATCTTCGCCGCGGGAGTTTACACCCTCGCAATGCGCGACGAATTGCTGCCGAGATTCGCCGCAGGAAGCATGCCGGAACTCCCGAAAGGGAACTAGCGTGCTTTAAATTAGCGTGAAGAAGCCCGCACGTGAGTAAGGGCGTAATATGCTGGTTGAATATTACGCCCTTACTTACGTGCGGGCTTCTGCATTGGGTCCGCGGCCTGGCCGGTGGAGATATAAAGATCGCGGGACGGGCAGATATTACCAAGCACGCATGCGCGGCATTTTGGCCGGCGTGCAATGCAGACGCGCCGACCGTGCGTGATGAGCCAGTGCGGGAACATTATCCAATGTTTTCGCGGTACAAGTTGGATCAGATCGGCTTCTATCTTCCCCGGATCTTTTTCCTCAGTGAGACCCAGCCGCTGCGACAGGCGCGCGACGTGCGTGTCAACGACTACGCCGGATGCGATCGCGAACGCGTTCCCGAGCACGACATTCGCTGTTTTTCGCGCGACACCAGGCAGCGTTAGCAGATCTTCCATGGTTCCGGGCACTTTGCCGCCGTAGATCTCAATTATCCGCCGTGACGCACCTTTGATACTCTTTGCCTTGTTTCTAAAGAAGCCGGTCGAATGGATATCCGATTCGAGTTCCGATTGCGAGGCATTGAGAAGATCTTGCGGGCCGCGGTATTTGCGAAAGAGATCGGCTGTAACGATGTTGACGCGCTCGTCCGTGCACTGTGCTGAAAGGATCGTCGCGATCAAGAGCTCGAACGGATTTGTGTGGTTCAAAGCGCAATGCGCCTCGGGATAAGCCTTTTTCAGCCGCCTGATGATCGCGGCCGTGCGTTCCTTCTTTTTTGGGATCATCCCAACTAGGCTAAAAAACAAGGCAGGAAAATGCAAATTCCGTCCGGTTTCGGTAGAATTTAGCCTTTGGCCGTTTGGGTCATCCTCATGATCGCATCAGCAAAACAGATGAATGTTCCACTTCTTGATCTAAAGCAACAAAATGAAACGCTGAGGCCTGAGATCGAGGCGGCGTTGGGCCGCGTCCTCGATACTAACGCGTTTATTCTCGGCGGTGAGGTCGCGGACCTTGAGAAAGAATTGGCGGCGTACTGTTCGACTAACCACGCGATCGGCTGCGCATCAGGAAGCGATGCATTACTTCTGGCGATGATGGCTCTCGGCGTCGCGACGGGAAATGAGGTAATTACGACACCGTACAGTTTTTTTGCGACCGTCAGTGCCATAACGCGGCTTGGGGCGAGGCCGGTGTTTGTTGATATAGAACCCGACACGTTCAATTTCGACGTTGAAGCAGTGGCGGACCAGATAACCGAGAGGACAAAGGCGGTCCAGCCTGTCCACCTATTTGGTCAATGCGTTGAGATGGGCCGGCTCAAGGAGATCTGCGACCGGGCGAATGTGCCGATCGTTGAAGACGCGGCACAGGCGATCGGCTCTGAGTTTGCGGGCCAGCGTGCCGGTTCGATGGGAGCAGTCGGCTGTTTTTCATTTTATCCGTCGAAAAACCTTGGCGGAATGGGCGATGGCGGGGTTATGACAACGAACAACGACAGCCTTGCTGCCCGGCTTCGTGCGTTGCGCGTGCACGGGACCAGTGAACGGTACCATCACAAATGGGTCGGGCTAAATTCTCGGCTTGACGGGTTTCAAGGTGCGGTCCTGCGTGTAAAACTGCCGCACCTTGACGGCTGGACCAGGCAGCGGCAGACGAATGCCGAGCTCTATCGCACACTCTTTTCGGATGTCGATCTGGAGGAGGTGATATCGCTGCCGGTGGAACGTGCCGGGCGTCGGCACATCTATAACCAGTTCGTGATTAGGGTCAAAGAAAGGCGCGACGTGCTCAGAACTTTCCTGACCGAGCAGGGAATTGGCACGGATGTTTATTATCCTATTCCGCTCCACCTGCAGGAGTGCTTCGAATATCTAGGCTATCGCGCAGGAGAATTTCCAGAATCGGAGCGGGCGTCCCGTGAAAGTTTGGCACTGCCGATCTTCCCTGAATTGAAGCCTGAGCAACAGGAATATGTGGTCGCGAAGATAGCTGAATTTTTCGGACGTTGAATTGCTGGTTTGCGATTGAGATGTTCTCATTGAGTGCAAAAAGTACATTGGGCCGTTTGGCGATCCTCGGATCGGTCGCTGTCGCCGTGCTTTTGACCTGGTTCGGTGTCAGGTGGCAGATCGCCAATATGCTCGGCGAGCTAACATCTCCAGTTCAGCCAAATGCGCTGGAAATAGCCGAAGCCGCGGTCGATCTCTCACCGCGGGACCGCCTGCCGCGTCTGCTTCTTGCTGAAAAGCTCAAGGAAGATTTTACGCCCGAGAGCATTGCCGCATCGATACGAAATTTTGAAGAAGCGGTCCGGTCTTCGCCGTACGATTACCGTTCGTGGATAGAACTGGGACGATCGTACGAACAGGCCGAGCGACTGGACGAAGCGGAGCGAGCGTTCAAACACGCGGTCGATCTTGCACCCGAATATACGTTCCCGCAATGGCAGATCGGCAATTTCTATCTTCGCCGCGATCGGGTC
>CAUJFK010000128.1 GCA_963169175.1 Acidobacteriota bacterium
TGACTCAGCCGTTGCGGCACAGTAGCCGGATCGCTGGATAAAATACGGTCAGGCGGCCGGTGAGGGAAACCCCGGCCGCTTAAATGACCGACAAAGATAAAACGAGAGGCTGCCTTTTCCAAGGCGGCCTCTCTTTTTGTGCATCGGGTCCCGGGCCCAGCGAAGGCTTTGCCTTTTGCCCGTCGTTATACTGGCATATCGTATCAAGGCCGGCGTTCAAAAAGCGTTTCGACCATACGGATTGTTTCGATCTTCGACAGGCGGCGCCTTCGCATTGTCCTAGTGTATTCGTTGAGGTGGCAGCTTTGGCCTTTCCCTCAGCGCTCACTTGAGCTGAAGGAGTTCTTTACGACAACCAAAGCACCGTTGTCGGACCAAGTTGACTAGGGCTTCCTGCTGCTTCGGACAATGTAGCTGTCGCGGGCCCGGATAATTAAATTTGGCCGATCGACGCGAACACGGATCTCTTTGCGCTGCCCAGACGAGCCGCCGTTGGCCGGGATGTAACCGAGATTATACTGACGGCTGAGTTCTTCTGATATTCCTTGGAACGCGGCGGTCAAACTATCAGTAGTGGAACCGGCCTGGAAAACTCGTCCGCCGGTGTATTCGGCAAGCTCCAAAAGATACTTTCTACCCAGGGCGTATTCCTCGGGTGTGGTACCGAGCGTGTTCAACAAGATCGATCTCGGCTTGTCGTCGGCTTTATTCCAGTCGAATGTGTTGTAGTAGATAGGAAATATTACCGTGTCGGACTCTTCCGCGAAGGCAAGAGTCGTGTCGTATCCCGCACCGTTTGAGGTCGTATCGACCCCGTCGGTAAACACGACAACGGCCTTTCGCCCGGTGATCTTGTTGAGTTTTTTTCGAAGCGTGTAGTAAACGCTGTCATACAGCGAGGTCCCATACCCGAAATCAGCCTTTCCGATCGCGCGATATACTCGTTGCCGATCGCCGGTGGGATCGGTCAGGACATGGATGTTGCCGTCAAACTCGATGACGCCGACAGTGTCCTGTGACCTTAGTTGGCTTACAAATGCTGTGGCTGCCTGGCGGATCTCTTCTATCTTGTAATTTGTCGAGAGGCTTGTATCGAGAAGGAGAATTACCGTGAAAGGCTTCTCGCTCGTGCCAAAATAGGCGATCTGCTGTTCGACGCCATCTTCATATATCTTGAAGTCCGACCGCTGCAGGCCCGTGACGTAGAGGCCTTTCCTGTCGAGGACGGAGACAGGTACGGTAACCAGATCGGTCGCAACCGTGATGACAGATCCGTCAGGTCGGCCCCCGGGAGTAGTTCGACGCGATTCATCAGGCTTGGAGTCGGTGCCGTCTTTGAGCTGAGAACCCGCGGGGACGCGCGGCCTTCGGGACGGAATTGATTCAGAATATCCTGAGGATCTCTCAACTATCGCGGGGGCAACGGCTGCTTTAGGTTTCGGTATGGTGGGGCTGGACTGGGCCTGGCAGATGGATATGATACCGGCGAGGGAAACGCCGAGCCCGGCCATCGTTTTCAGTACGGTCCGTTTCATGGAAAATTGCTCTATTGATCATCCGATGCAGCCAAAACCGGAAAAGTTCATTGCTTTTCCGAGTAACCACCCGATCGCCGCCGCCAGATCAAAAATACTGGAATGCCCGTGAGGGCCAACAAATACCCGATTCCCGCTGTGCCGGGGGCGAGGATGACAAGCGTACATGTCACCATTGCCGACAGCAAAAGAAAGATAAGCGGTGTGAATGGATAACCCAAGGTTCTGTAAGGCCGCTCGAGCAATGGCTTTCGGTATCGCAGAACGACGACCGCCGCAACTGATAACGCGGCTGAGATCAGATCGACCGACACTATGTACTCAAGCAATTGGGTGTAAACATTGCCGAATGACGGCGGTTTACCTTCAGCATACGTTACCGTCCGGGGCAGAACAAGGAGTGAGGCCCAGATGCATTGGGCGATCAACGCCGCGGCGGGTACATGATGGGCGTTCGTTCGTGCGAGGCCAGCGAACAGATAGCCGTCCTTTGCCATCGCATAAGAGACACGTGACCCAGACATTATCAGCCCGTTGTTGCAGCCGAAGGTCGAGATCATCAATGCGATAGCAATCAACACCACGCCCGGCGTTCCAAACACCTGTTCCATTACCGCGGCGGCAACGCGGCCGTTTGCCGCATTCTGCAGAGCGGGCAGCGAAAGGGTCACAACATATGAAAGATTCGCGAGCAAATATAACCCGACCACAATGAGACATCCGATGACTAGGGCACGTGGCAAATTTCGGCCCGGATCTTTTACTTCAGCCCCCGTAAAGGTGACATTGTCCCAGGCTGATTGGGAAAACAGAGGGCCGGTCATTGCCTTTGCAAACACGATCAGAAATGCGAGCGAGCCAAATGCTGCGGCAGCCGGTTGTGCCGCCTGCACACTCCATCCATTGAGCGAGCTTTCCCACGTTGCTGAAGAGAATAGAGCGCCGCCGGGATTCCAGCCGAAGATCAGCCCGACTAGAACGAGGCCCAGCAAAGCCGCCGCTTTGGTGAAGGTGAAGGAATTCTGGATCCATTTGCCGACATGAAGCCCGTAGGTGTTGAGCGCCGTGAGGAGGATGATACTCGCGATCGCCAGGGCCTGCTGCGTCGAAAGGCTGAGGGCATAGGAACCAAATACGATCGGCTCAACGAGGTAGCTTGAGCCCGAGATCTGCGGAATAAGGATGCCGGTGAAATTTGCGAAAGCAACTGCTACTGCCGCGATAGTACCGCTTTGAACGATCAGAAACTGCGACCAGCCGTAAAGAAATCCGACCGGCTTGCCATATGCCTCACTAAGAAAAACGAATGGGCCGCCCGCGCGGGGCATGCTCGCCGCAAGCTCCGCGAAACACAGGGCTCCCGTGATCGTCATGATGCCCGCAAGCACCCAGACCATCAGGAGCCAGCCGGGCGCACCGACAAGCCTTGCGGATTCGGCCGAGACTATAAATATGCCGCTGCCGATCATCGACCCGACCACAAGCATAGTTGCGTCGAGCAGGGTCAGTTCGCGGACAAGTCCTTGTGCAGGAGCGGATTCTCGGCTCATAGGATGCTTGAAGGCCGTCAGGAAATGTGGTGGATCGCAATGTCGTTGTCACCAAAGGCCCGAGCGATCGCTGCGGCAAAGGCGACGGCGTTCTCTCCATCGCCATGGACGCAGATGGTATCTGCCTTTACCGCCATTACCGTTCCGTCGGTTGTCATGACCGTACCGCTTTTAACAAGCCCGACCGCCTGGGACGCGGCGGCATCGACATCGAGGATTAAGGCGTTGGGTTCGCTTCGCGGCGTTAACGCTCCGTCCGGGCGGTAGGTTCGATCCGCGAATGCTTCCGATGCCGTCCGAAGTCCAATGCGTGCGGCTTCGTCGATCAATGAACTTCCGGATAGCCCGCAAAGGATAAGCGACGCGTCCGCCCGCGCGACCGCTTCGGCGATCGCGAGTGATATTTCACGGCTTCCGGAGGCCTGGTTATACAATGCACCGTGCGGCTTAACGTGATTCAGCCGCGCACCGTATGCTTCGCACATCCCTTTCAGAGCGGAGATCTGATAGAGAACTATATCGTGGATCTCCTCGACAGACATCGACATATTTCGGCGGCCGAAGCCCTGAAG
>CAUJFK010000129.1 GCA_963169175.1 Acidobacteriota bacterium
GACGGCATGGGAAACTCGAACAAGCCGAACGTTCCGGCCGAGTTTTCCGACATTCCATACGATGCCGGAATTGTCGGTGCCGCACGCAGCCAGGACAAGAATTCGGCGAACTCGCAGTTTTTCATCACGCTTAAACGTGAACCGGGATTTGACAAGAATTACACCATATTTGGTAAGGTTATTGACGGAATGAACAATGTCCGCACCATCTCAGGTGTCACGCCAAAGACTGGCGAACGCCCCGTCGAGGCGGTCCGGATCAAAAGTATTACGTTCAGGCCGAGATAACGATCTCAACAGGCCGGGAGCCTGTAACGCTAACAGGCGAACGGCCTGTTCTACAAATTTGCTCGCGTAGCTCAGTGGATAGAGTGCTTCCCTCCGAAGGAAGAAGTCGCAGGTTCAAATCCCGCCGCGAGTACCACAAAACAAAGGACTTAGGATAATTCCTAAGTCCTTTATCTTGAGTGTTGGACACCTATTGGACAATTTTATCAGGATCAGCAATTTTGCTGTTACCTTAAAGCAGGACTGGACGACAGCGCGCGGCCTCCCTTTCGTGGCCTTCGCGTCATTGTTTTGTGTGTTTCGTGGTCCAGGGCCCGGCTTCGCGCCCACGGACCACACGAAAAAAAGACACGAAAAAAAGAATAGAGCCTGTCGCGAGTGTCAGTTATTGCATAAGGGCGCCACGAATGACGCCCTCTTCTTTCAACCTTGATGCGTGTGTCTCGGAAAAGCATCAACTTTCGTTCGCAAGGCTGAATAAAGGCCGAGCTTTTTTCGCGGGGCGATCGCCGGTTGTTGCTACCCGGACCTTTAGCATTGGATCGCCGATCAGGGCCCATGAAAGCCGGACGTCGCTTCCGCCGGAGATTACGGTCTTGGCATCGTTGACCAGATCACCCAACCGTTCTATTGGGCCTGAGTTCATCTGTTGATAGAACCTCTTTGCCATGGCGTTCTGATCGGTCGGGGTCGTTTCACCCGTCGAGGCCCACGCCGCTACTGCCCCGCCGTTTGTTGCACCCACAAGGGCTTCGGACAGGCTATCATACTGCACATGCATGAAATATCCGTTCAGGCATGTGAGCATCGTGAAGATGGAAAGATCATTTGCGTTGGTCAATGACGGAACCGAGTTGTTTGAAAAATATGCCGGATTCGCGCTTGTCCACGTACCCCGAGCACCGTGGCCTGAAAAGTTTACGAGCAGCCTGCCCATATTGATCGAATCGATCAGGACAGATTGAGGTGTAGCGGGAGCCGTCACCGGTTCGCAGAGGCCGGTCATTGTTACCGGTGTGCTGACAGCGAGTTGATTCCGCAGCGTTGTGCTGTATTGCTTAAAATCGTAATCATTCGAGGCGTCGTAACAGTCATAGACAAAAAGTGCGCCTCTAGCGGCAAGAGTCGGGGCAGCCGCTTCCCAAGCTGTAACCTTTGCGAGCGCATTTGTAACCGCTTGCGGGGTTCGGGCCGTTATCCGGCCGACCGCCATTTCGGCCAGGCCGTCATCGTTAAAATCCGCAAGAAATTCGTCACTGCCGGTCTCGGTGTAAATCGTGTCCACCATGTGCGTTGGAACAAAGTTGTTATATCCGAGGCCTTCGTAGTTTCGCGAATCGTAGGAGGCGTCACCAAGGAACAGTACATAACCAGGCGCCGTCTGCCAGTTATTTTCGGCATACTGCAGAAAGTCGCGGATGGAGAGCGAATTCAGATCACCATAATTGAATTCGTCATAAACCTCCGAAACATCGACCACCTTTACCTGAAAACCCTGGCCAATGCGATAGTTGGCCCAGTTCTGGGCCTCGGCCAACCAGTTTGCGTGGGTGATTATCACAAGGTTTGCCGCATTCGTTGGCGCCTTCAGATTCGACGGATCATTCGCGGATACTGACGCCGCCTGAAGCAGGCCCGAATCCTCGACCGCAAACATTGAACGCCCACGGTCCGACGGCATTCGAACGCTGTATGTCGGGCCATCCTGGATAATATTCAGATTCGTCCACACGACCGGCGAGCTTTCCGCCGTCATGTCAAAAACACGAATATTTGCTGACGAAAATCCCTCAAGCTTTGAGAGCCGGTAATTGCTGGTATAGAACTTTACTCTGTTCTGACTGGCAAGGAACCTTCTCTTAAATCCAATGCTTACCGAATCAAAAAGGCTGAAGTCACCGGCCGGGCTTACTGAACGAAATACAAGCGAGTTAGCTCCCTCTGCCAAATAAGATGTCGGTATCGTGTATTCTTTCGAGAACGGATCGCGGCCCGCTCCTGTTGCGGTTGACGGCAGGACGTGGCCGTTGAGCGTGATCCGCACACTGTGCTGATCTACCGGAAACAGCGAATAACCTTGAAATTTAACATCGATCGTTGCGGTCGGTGCGGCAAAATCGACACCGGTCAGCGTAAAATTGTACGTCGTGTCCACCGAGGGCACCACCACCGCTCCCCAATAGTTTTCGGCCTCACCGTTGAGGACTTGATTCAAATAATTGAACCGCTGTTTTTGCTGAAAAACCTGTGAATAGCTCGGAGTAGTGACCGTACCGGACACAGGGCGGGCGACTCTGGAAGCCATCCGCTTCCCCGCTGACGGCCCGGCGACCAGAAAATACATCGCAAGGTCAGTTTCGCGGGTATCGACGCCTTTTGCCCAAAAATCTATATAGTCTGCGTTCGGGCCAACGAGGATCGCCTGCTGTACGCCTTCGCGATAAAGCTGCCATAGTGACGAGTCGCCATTAACATTAAAGCCGGCATTCTGCAGTTCAGATCGTGTCACACGGTAAAACCCTTCGCGGCGGATGCCGATCCTGACACCGTGCTGCGATACGACCCATGCGTGCGTTCCCGGGTCGGCCTGGGGCCGGTTGTTCAAGACCTCCTGAGCAAGCATTTTGGGCAACGACAAATTCTGTTTGAATAGGCCCGGACGCTGCTTGGTGTTCCCTGCGCGGCTATTCAACGCGTTGGCGGCGGAGGGTGAAACCTTATTCAGGTCACTGACCGTTTCGACCGACGCGGTCGCAGATCTGGCAGAACCACCGTCAAATGCGTAATTCTTGACGTAATAGACCGAACCAAGCGTGCCGTTCGGATCAAAGAATGAATACGTCTCTGTTGCCGTACCCTTTGCACCTGCTTGAATGCCCGAGCTAAGGACCATGTCGCCCAAAACGATCTCGGAACCCGTCCCATCAAGACGATAAACATAGAAACCGGCATTATTCGCCTCGGCCGCCATGGCCCACTCCACCAGCACACCGCTACCATCCGAATATGCGTGTACCTCCGCAAATCGGTTTGCGGCATTTGGCTTTGAGGGTTTGATATTTCGCTCACGCTGGGCCGCCACCGAAGCGACGCCCGCGCATACGAAAACGAAGAGAAAGCTGAGGGTTAAAATGCGTTTCATTAACTGTTTACTCCTGCACGTGGGGTCCGGCAACCTTGCAATGCTAATAACTCTACTATCTTAAGGTCTCGATCCCAACAAAAATCTTTTCGTTCAGGTATCGCAAATTATGGAAAGGGCGACCGTATGCCGCCCGCCAATTCTAATTCGCGGCTTCTGCCGCTTCGGTCCGAGGAGATAAAAGCTGGCGAAGAACATACTGAAGAATCCCACCGCCCTTGTAGTATTCGAGTTCGATCGGCGTGTCTATA
>CAUJFK010000130.1 GCA_963169175.1 Acidobacteriota bacterium
CTTTTTTCCAAAGAACAGAGAATAAATAAAACCGCCCCCCGGCGGCATATTACAACTCTGCTCTTTTCCCCTTGACACCGAAACCGTCTTTATAGATGTTTTATACAATGGTATACTTGACCAACTTTCCTGGAGGCCCAAATGAAAATTCCCGATCGTCTGCTGCTTTTGGTTCTCGTTCTTGCGATCTCAGCCGCTGCTTTTGGCCAGGAGGCAAAGGTTGAAAACACTTTGCAGGCCGGTGGCTGCAATAATGAATTTGCGAAATTCCTTGTCGATCAGCAGGTCGCTGAAAGCCGCTCCGTTGTTCAAACCGATAAACGTGTCCGAATCTTGACCCGGTCGGCCGATTTCCTGTGGAAGTTCGACCAACCGGTCGCCCGCGCCTATTTTACTGAGGCATTCAAGGTCGCGACGGACCATTTTGCCGAGAAGGGTTTTGAGAACAAGGAGGAAAAGGGCGGACTGCTGGTGCTTGAACCCGACTATCGGTTCGAAGTCATTCGTGCGATCGCGAAAAAGGACGGTGAATGGGCAAAGCGTCTGATCGAGCAATTGTTAAAGGATTACGAAAAGAATGCAGCCGAACGGAAGAACATTGACAAGAATCGTGAGATCAGTTCGACGATCTATATCGCAGAAGAGAGTGTCAAAACGAACCCGGAGCTAAGCTGGTATCTCTTCCGGCGGATAATGAAGCAGCCGCTTGATTCGCACTGGATGTTCGCGCTTTACAGTGTTGCGGAAGCCGACCGCAAATTTGCCGATGCGCTTTACGGTGAACTGCTTGCGGTTTACCGAAACGAAACACCGCGGCGATTGCTGTTCCTGGGATCGTATCCATTCGCCAATCCGCGCCGGTTCGGCCTTGACCGGTATCAATACGGATCGTCGGTGCCGCCAAATTTTCAGCCAAATTTACAGCTTCAACAGAGATTCCTGGACGCCTTTCTGGCGCGGATCGCAAGCTACGCAGCCGATCCGGCCAACCTCAACAAGGCACCGGAACAGTATTACAGCCCGGAACCGCTTTATATGCTAACGGCCCTTCAAGAGCTTGAGCCGTACATCATTGAGCGATTTCCGCAAATGCTTCAGCGATTTACCGAGGCCCGTGCCCAGGCAAACGGCATGATGACCGAAGCAATGCGAAAAACCGCCGCCGACCGGGAAAAGCAAAACGAAGACCTCGGATTCACCTTCGAACAAAAACTGGAACAGCTCGAAAAGGCAGACAGCGAGGGCAAACTGACCGATTATATGATCATCAGTTTGGTCACGTGGAGCCAAAAAGATCGGACCGAGGAGCAATTCGCCAAGATGGAGCCGTGGCTGGACAAGATAATCGAAGACGCTCCCCGCATTCAGACAGTCAACTTCTTTTGGTTCCTCAGATCAAAGCTTGCCGTAAAGGAAAAGCGTTTTGAAGATGCCAGAAAATTCTCGATGAAGGTGCCGGAACCTGATCACCGTGCCATCCTTTGGTTCGATATCGCCGAGGCACAGTTGAAAGACCTGAACGAGGCTGCGTCCGTTTATCAAACGCTGACCGAGGTCGGCCAGGCGGCCCGCCGATCAGAGAACTCCATTGCTAAGGCACGTGTACTGCTTGGGCTTGCGAGCTTGTATGAAAAGGTCAATCACACCTTTGCTCTCGACGAATTAAGCGACGCCGTCAAGGTGCTGAACCGGCTTGAAGACCCCGACATCCTTTCAAAAACGCTCCGGCGTAGTATCACAGGTAAGGGCTTCGGCTTTTTTTCATCCTACGCGATGCCGGGCTACGATATGGAATCGACCTTTCGTTTGCTGAGCAAGAATGATTTTGATATGCCCCTGTCGAACGCTCGGGCGCTTGATGACAAATATCTACGGACGCTGGCTGTGATCGCCGTTGCACAGAACTGCATTGATCGGCCAAAACCAAAACCAGCCACAAAAGCGGCCGACCCCGTGAAGTGAGAATTATGCTAAAAGGGTTTTGAAGGATCGTCTGCCAAGGCGGCATCGACTTCTTTATCGAGTTTCGATCGAAGTTTTTCGACCATTTCATCCGAGCGTTGAAGATTTTGTTCAAGAATGGTGCGGGTCTTCTGCACCTCGCTCAGAATACTTGTAAGGCTCGCCTTTTCTATCTCAAGCTGCTTTTTTTTCATTGCCCGCAGGTCTTCGGGCCGAAGCGTTCCGGCAAATGCTACCTCGCGGTCAATGGCTTCGGGGCGAAGGTTTAGTTCCGCAATATCCAGCTTTGCCCTTAAACTCGTCTCCTTTTCCATCAGATCAAAAAGCTGTTTGCGAAGCGATTCTGAGCGCTGTTCCGCACGGCTGAGAATGTCGAGATTTAATAACAGGCGTTTCTGCTTTTCGTCCGGGTCGCCTTTCTTCATCGTCTCAAGGCTGTTGATACGGTTGCGGATATCGTCAAGGGCCTTCGAAGTTTCGGCCGCTGTCTCGTATGTTGGCAGTTCCGGCCGCTTTTGTTCGGTCGGAACAAGCTGAATTGTATCGTCCCGATAGTCGGATGCACGGCTAATGACCTGGGCGTCTCCCGATCGGGGTACGACAACAACCGGCGTGGGTGTCGGCGCTGGTTTACGCTTTCGTCGCGTGCCCTGGCCGCTGGTGTCCGTCGCCGCCAGACAGAAAAGAAACGCAGCCGCGGTAGCAGCAGCAATCGTTCTCGACATCAAGTCGCCCATTTTTATATTCATCATTCTCACTTTTTTGGCTCCTTGTCAGGAATGAAATCACCCCTAAACAGTTCGACCGCATTCTTTGCCAGCCCGACGCCGGGGATCGCGTCAAGCCCTGAATTCAGCAGTCCGCGTGCCAAACCTTTATTCCTGATATCGCTGCCAACAAGAAACAGCACTATGGCAGTTCCGCCGAACGGCAGCATCTTTGCGCCGCGCTTTACTACCTGCCAGCCGCCGGCATGCACGAGTTTTCGTTTCAAGCTGTGGTTCTTCTTTGCCACCCGTCAAGTATACTTGCCTTATTGGGATGACAACAAGATACTTTTATTTGCACGCTTCATTCTGCTGAAAAGTTCCACTAAATAAACCCTATGCCGCTTAAGGCCGAGGCCATTTCTAAACGATCGAAAACCGCGTGGTTCCTGCGAGATGTGTCGTTCGAGGCCACCCAAGGCGAGATACTTGCCATTTTTGGGCCAAACGGGTCCGGCAAAAGTTTGCTCTTGCAGATACTCTCCGGGCGTGAAAAGTCCAACGGCGGCCGCGTGACACTCGATGAAATGGTCCTCCCGCACGCCTCTGGCACGGCAATTCAGTACTTCGGCCCGTATCCGAACGACGGTTTTATCGGCAGGCTAAGTACCGTGATTCGACCGGGCCGGAGCGATAACTCCGCTGATCGCGTAAGCGCGGCTATAACATCAAATGCTCGTGTAATACTTCTTGATGACGTTTTCTGCGGCCTTGATCGTGATGGCCGCGAGCGAGAATTCGAACGCCTGCGCAAGTCGGCGCGGGAGTTTCAAACGATCGTGGTCATTGCGTCGTCAAGCTTTGAAGAGGTGCTGTCGTTTTGTGATAAGGCAGCGGTCCTGCATAAGGGTGAGATACTTCAGCATGGCATCGCGGAAAATATCTATTTAGATCCAGCCTCATCCGTCGTTGCGGAACTGACCGGACGATGCAATGTTTTTGAAGGGAGGCGGACCTCGTCAAGCAAGGCGGAAGTGCCGAAATTTCAGACAATAGTGGGCGGGCATCACTTGCTCGCCGGAAAGACCAACAAAGCGCGGCTTGGGGCACTGAACCGAAACCTTCGCCTCGCTATTCGTCCCGAACACATTTCCATCGCGTTCGGGGCCTCGTTCCCGGATGACAATCTGATCAAAGCGGTCGTAAAACGTGTAAAATTCCTCGGGCCCAGCACGCTTGTCTCACTGGACGCCGGAGGCCTTGAACTGGAAGCACTTGTGATGCGGCTTGTCGGACTCGAACCCCGCGGCGAATGCATGCTTGGCCTGCCGCCGGATCGAATAATGGTATTCGCCGAATAGGCGGGCCGTTCCGCTTACGGTGCTCCCGGCTCGGCCCTGAACACGATACCCGTCATATTGCCCGTAACCGAAACGTTCTGTGGGACAAAAGTATATCGCTTGGTGCCAATGCTGACCGCCCATGTGCCGCCTGCCACATCAATGAAACGAAAATATCCAAGCGGATTGCTCCGTATCTCGTGGCTGACGCCCTGGCTGTCCGTGATCTTTACTCTCGCCATCCCGATTCCGCGGCCATCGGCAGATATCACGCGGCCAGCCATGCTGTAAAAGCTTGGGGCCTGGGTAGCCGACCAGTTAAAGATTATAAGCGAATATTTCTGATCGGTCGGGTCGCCATTATTGAGCACGCCGTCACCGTTCAAGCCGGTCGCGGTCACCTTCACCGAAAGGCCTGAACCTGACTGGATACCCGCCGGCAGAAATACGCATTCGACGTTGTTGACCGTATCCGCATTGCCGCCGGTCACAGATACGCCGTTTGAGAAGACGTTGCCCTTATAGGTCGTTCCGCCAACCGTCACTTCAAGGTCCAGGTTGTTTACCAATGCAGGATCAGTCGCTCCGGGCGGATCGGTCCAAACAAGCGTTACGCGGACCGGCTTTGACCCATCGGCCACACTGCCTGGAATCGTCGCGACCTGGCCGGTATTCGACAGTTCCGTCAGCTCATTTACATACTTAACATTCACGCCGGGAATAAGCATGTTCTTCATATTCGGACGTCCCCATCCTTCGCTGCCGTTGGGGACGGCGGCCGAAGTTCCCTGTCCGTTAAGATCGACCGCTGAGTTGATAAGAGCGGCCTTGATGAGCGACGGCGTCACGCGCTCGCCTGTCCATTGAGCATAATAGCTGCTGAACAATGCCGCTGCCCCGGAGATCTGGGCCGCGGAATGCGACGTGCCGCTGCTCCATCGATGAAAAGCATCGATGTTCCCGCTGAGGTTGTCACTACCCGACCGTCCGCCCGTGATCGCCGTGCCCGGTGCAACAACGTCCGGTTTTATACGGCCATCCGCAGTTGGGCCGCGGCTGGAATCGCCGGCCAGGTCGTCCATGTTATTTGCACCGGCGCCGCCGAGCTCGGACCTAAGTCCTTCAGAATTACCGACAGCGATAAGGTTTTTCGCCGCTTTCGGCCGGGTCAATCCAACTGCACCCGAGTTGCCGGCTGAAAATATCAATGTGATCGGATCGACCGTCGGGCTTAGCGAAGCGTCGCGTACGAAACCGTCAAACTGCGCTTCCAAAGCACCGTAAACATTGCCATTGGTGCCGTTGCCCCAGCTATTATTGCTGATCGTGGCGTGTACGCCATTAGGACCGGGCGTCGAAACGCTGTCGTCATATACGGTCTGATCATCACCTGTGTAACCGGCTCGATTTCGCGGAATATTAACGATATTCGCCCCCGGCGCAACACCAAGGCCGTAATTGAAGAAATCCGGGCCAAGCGGCGGCGGCGGATCGGCCGAACCGGCAATTATCGTCGCGTTTAGGTGGCCATGGCCGACCGCACCCGACGACGCACCACGAAGCGGCCCTTGTCCCGCATTCAGCGAATTAATGTAGTAGCCGCCTTCGCCGGGAATA